>NZ_JCAMOQ010000016.1:0-159291 GCF_059512365.1 Bradyrhizobium sp. Ses1 | reverse complement strand
CGCAAAGTCCTTCTCGCAAAAGAACTTTCGCTGATTCGCGCCCCGATGCGCCTCAACACCGTGAGAAATGCGGGCTAATCATCCCAACTTGCTGGTGTTCGATGAGCCGCGGCAGCAGTCTTCTTCGAAGGTCAGTTTCGAGGGCCTGCTGAAGCGCGCATCGGAGTCGAAGCGTCACAATCAGCAGGTTATTTTCTCTACTAGCGAAGACCTGGAAACGCTTCGGCAAATAACCGGAAAGATTGATTGTAGCGAGGTGATCTTTCCGGGTTACATCCTTCAGAAGCTTGAGTGAAGGCGACGGCGGCGTCCGTTTAGCTTCCGATTGTTCTTGTTTCTCCTTAGCAAGCGACCATGACTACGCATTGCATCCAGCATTACGTCGCGAAGTTCCAGGCCGGTCGCCTGGGACTTCTTGCTCTCTCACTGCACTAGCCTAGCTTTATTCGATATTTGCTTTTTTGCCCGGCACCTGGCGCTTTGTCAGCGCGCTCTTTGGGAAACAATCACTTCATCTCCTCCAGCAGCTTCCGCGCCTCACCCAGCAACTCCCGAATCTGCCTTCGCTCGGCGATCGCATTCCTGGTGAACAGGCTTGCGCGCGTTCTGGTTTGCCCTTGGCGCGCCGGATCCCTGGGCGCCCCCGTGCATGCGGCAGCGCTTTTTGCCGTGCGCCGCCGGCGAGCGGCGTGCGCCACTGCTGCGGGTTTTGGCGCCACAACGCGGGCTCGCCGGCATCGGGCCGGTATGTCTGATGTGATCGCTCATGGCTGTGCGTCGCGCTTGGCATCAGCGGAAGCTTGCCCTCGCTTGGAGCCCGAGGTCTTCGGCGGCTTCCGCGCCGCGGATGCCGGCCGATGCATCATCTGCTCTCGTCGCTTGCGTCATAACACCCCCGCGATTAGCCCGAGCTTCAGCGCCTCGTTCGCCTCGACGTACCAGTTCGATGGGGCGCGGCGGATGACTTCCTCAAGCGTCACGCTCGAACCGCTGATGAGGTTCTGAAACCCCTCGTTCTGGATATCGATCGAGCACTGAATTTCGTTGATGATCGCCTGCACGTTGGCAAGGCACAGGGTGAGCGGCCCGTCGATATTCAGGGTCCGCGTCAGTTTGCGCTCGTGGATCATGAGGCGGGAGCCGCGGGTCAGATAGCGATTCTCGCGGGCGAAGAAACTCATAAAGGTCGTCCCGGCTGAATAGATCGCAGCCTTGCCGAGGAATACCAAACGCCGCGCCGGCTCCATCTCGCTCGCATAGCGGATGTCCTCGCCCATCATGCGCGCTACCTCCGGATCGCCGCCAAGGGTCGAAAGTTCGATCACGACGAGATGCTGGCCTGCCGCATTGTCGAATTGCTGGCGGAAGCTGACATACATGCTGTAGTCGATCACCCCTGAGAGAGCGACGGCGGGATTCCGGAAGGCGGATGCCGGAAGGATATCGGCGGACATCCTGATCACCTCAATATCGAAGAAAACCAGCAGAAGATCGCGGCGCAGCACCCTGCAACGCGATCTGAGCCTCAAGGTTCCGTTGAAAGCCGGGAATCGATAACCCAGCCTTCTCATTCCAGTTCGAACAGGCGCCGCCGCTGTGGCTGCACGAAAAAATCAAGGCGCAATAAAGAGCTCCGCTATCCGAACGCTATAACGGGGCCGGTCTTGGGGGCGAGGCCTTGGCGGCCTCGCCTCATTCGCCGCAAAACAAAAGGCCGGCAGATGCCGACCTTTTGCCTTCGAGCTGTCGCTCGGGTTAGTACGTCACGAGGCCGGGGCCGCCCAAGTTGAAGCGGTAGTTCAGGCCCGCCTTGACGGTGTGTTCGTCGTTGCGGAAGCTGCCGACCGGCAACCCCGCCAAGAACACATCGACGTTGCCGAAGTCATAGTACTGGTATTCGAGCTTGGCGGACCAGTTCTGGGCGAACATGTATTCGAGGCCGGCACCGACGGTGTAGCCGTTGCGATCATTGTCGCCGTTGAAGCCATTGGTGAAGCGCGTGTCAGCCCAAGCATAACCGCCTTTGACGTACAGCAAAGCCGGTCCCCAGGTATAGCCTAGACGGCCGGTCACCGAGCCGAGGCCACGATTGGCGAAGCTGCTGTTGGTATCGAGAAAACTATAGTTGGCTTCGAGGCCGAATACCCAGTTCGGCGAGAACTGATAGTCAAAGCCAACCTGTCCACCACCCATGAACGTGCCGTCGTCGTTGTTCCCGAAGCTCGGATCGAGGACGTTGCTGTCACCACCGAAGGCTCCACCAATGTGACCACCGATATAGAATCCGGTCCAGTTGTAGACCGGAGCGACCGCGGGGGGCGGGGCCTTCGTGTAGGGACGGGCGGCAAGATCAGCGGCCGAAGCAGTACCCGCCAACATAAGCAGTGCGGCGGAAGTCAAAAGAGCGCGTTTCATACGTTTCTCCACTAGCAAGCTCTAACTTGCACGGGCTAACGCGCCCAACGCATTTTCGACAATCGGAACCACCCGACTTTTGACAAATCACCTGAAGTGTGGCGCTGTTGCATCATACCTGACAGAGGAAGCCGAGAAGCTCGTTGTACGCTGAAACGCGCTCGGACGATCGAACTATCCGCTGAATGGCGCCTGAAGCGGGCTCACACTGAGGTTAAGATCTGACGCACCCGAGCTTCAGGCGCGTGAAGGAACTGTTCTCGTGATTCAGTTCCGCCAGGTGCGATTAGCTGCAGCCGGGTATGCGAGGACCATCCGGACAGGCCATGGCTGGGAGATCGCGCGTGCGATTGCGGCGGAGCCGGTGCGCCCTGCCGCTACCAATCCCAATGACGAAGAGACCCTACCGATATGTCGGCAGGGTTCAAAGCGGATCCAGTGGAAGGCGCGATGATGAATCGTCGCCTGCAAGTCACTTCATCTCCTCCAGCAGCTTCCGCGCCTCCCCCAGCAACGCCTGAATCTGCCTTCGCTCGGCGATCGCATCCCTGGTGAACAGGCCGTGCTTGCGCGCGTTCTGGTTTGCCTTTGGCGCGCCGGAACCCGGTGCGCCGCCGTGCATGCGGCAGCGTTTTTTGCCGTGGACCGCCGGCGCGCGGCACGCGCCACTGCTGCGGGTTTTGGCGCCACAACGTGGGCTCGCCAGCATCGGGCCGGTATTTCTGATGTGATCGCTCATGCCTGTGCGTCCCGCTTGGCATCAGCGGAAGCATGCCCTCGCTTGGAGCCAGCGGCCTTCGGCGCCTTCCGCGCCGCGGATGCCGGGCGAGCGCGCGCGGTTCGGCCACGCGCAGGCCATCGTTCGCCCCGCGGAGCCGGTGCCATTTCAATTGTGGGTGAGGATGCGGGTGAGGATTCCTGGGCCGCAGGTCGCAACCGACGCGCCCGCTACTCGCGGACCGACGGGCGTTACAAGCTTGCGGAATGATCAAGGAATGCCCCTGATTTGCCCGACGTGTCAAGTTGCCATTCGAGCGCTAGCTGCCGCCTGCACCTTTGCATGGGGTTGTTTTCGATATTCGGGCTCTTTGGTCACGTCGAAATTCGAGGAGGGACATTCATCATCCTTGTCCATGAAGGCGATGCGGCTCTCCAAATGCTGAGCGGTGAGGATGAAGTCCTCAATCTGCTTTCGACTAAGGCCTCCGAGCAGCCTGTCGTGTCGCTTCACGATCTCGACGAAACATCGATCGTTGAGTTCTTCGCCTTGACGCGTCAAGGCAATGACGGTCCGCCGCCGAGAGCTTCCGGACACGTTCTTGATCGTGACGATCTTGCGGTCGGACAGAACGCGAAGCGCGCGACTGACGGCGGCCTTGTCCAGACTTCCAAGCGTCCAGATATCGTAGGCGCTCGAAGGCCCCTTTGCCGCAAGAAACGATATGATCCGCCAGTCCAGCCGCGTTATCCCGAACCGTTCATCGAAAAAGATCTGGGCCGATGCCCTCAAGCGGGTCATGAGGCGCGAAACGACAGTGGGAATGTAACGGTCGAAGTCGATGATGCGCCTATCGTGATCGATCGACGGCCCGAGGTCCCGGGGCTTCCGCTTCATCGTACTTGTCGCAGAGGACTTCTTCGCTTTTGCCATGACTATCGCCAATTTTCTGTCTGCGCCTTGGAGCGGCCGCGAGACCATGTCCCGGGTTCTGCTGGCCTGACGGCTCAACGTACCGGATCGGTCATTCTTGCAATAGGTGTAAAAGCAACTATGGTGCCTCGCGAAGTGCCCCGACCGAGAGGGCGTACGCGGCCGTGTGACGGCCCGAAGGTGAGGAACAGTATGATAGACCGTCGACGGCTTCTCGCTGTAATGTCGGCTTTCGCCGGGTTTTCCGGCGCCAAGGCATCGGCGCAGGATCGGTTTCCTTCGCACAACGTCCGTTTCATCGTGCCATTCACCGCTGGCGGGCCGACCGACGTCATCGCTCGAATCATTAGCGATGCAATGGCCGCAAAATGGTCCGTACCCGTGATCGTCGAGAACAAGCCGGGCGCGGGCACCTTGATCGGTACGGACGCCGTCGCCAAGTCGGCTCCGGACGGACACACCATCGGCGTGGTCATCACCGCCCATGTCATCAATCCTGCGGTGCGCGCCCAGATGCCGTTCGACACCGTGCGCGACCTGCGCGGGCTTACCCAACTGGCCGAGGCCCATATGGTGGTCGTGGCCAATCCCTCGTTCCCGGCCGACGACATTCCCGGCCTGGTGAAAGCCGCCCGTACGCAGAATGAGCCGCTGGCCTACGCCACGCCGGGGCCGGCGACCGCTACTCATATGGCAGCCGAACTGTTGCAGAAGATGGCCGATATCAAGATGCTGCACGTTCCCTACAACGGGAGCGCAAACGCCCTCACCGACGTGCTCGCCAACCGCGTGCCGTTGATGTTCGACGTGTGGCATTCCGTACAGCAGCACGTGCGGGAGAAGACCATCAAAGTCCTGGGCGTCACCAACGCCACTCGCATTCCCAATGCGCCGCAGTATGCCTGCATCGGCGAGACCTATCCCGGCTACGAGGCGAACTCGATGTTCGGGCTGGTGGTGCCGGCCAAGACTCCGGACCTGGCAGTCAACGCCTTGTCGAGCGACCTGATTGCGTTCGTCAAGTCGCCGGGCTTCGCTGCCAAGGCCGAGGCTTTCGGCATGCAGCCGGTCGGTTCGACCCCGCAGGACTTCGATCGCTTCGTGGTCGGTGAAATCGACAAATGGAAGAAGATCGCCTCCGATGCCAACATTCGGCTGAACTGACCGACGAAAAAGGAGCCGACAATGACTGTTCACCATCGTCCCGAATGCCTCGTCGATGACCGTCCCGCGGACAAGGCGTTTCATGTATCGCGCGATGCCTTTACCGATGCGGAGATCTTCGATCTGGAGATGAAGCACATCTTCGAGGCGACATGGTCGTTCGTCGGCCTCGAGTCCCAGATTCCGCGCCCGCACGACTATGTCACCACCTTTATCGGCCGTCAGCCGGTATTGCTGATGCGCGACGGGGAGGGCAGGATCGGATGCTTTCTGAACACCTGCCGACACCGCGCCACCGTCGTTTGCCCTTTTAAGCGAGGGCGGCAGAAGTTCCATGTCTGTCGCTATCACGGATGGGCTTACGACAGCGCGGGTAAGAATATCGCGGTGACCGACCGGGAGGATGGTCAGTACCCCGCCGGCTTCGACGGAGCTGATCGCGACCTCGTTCCGGTCGCGCGGCTGGACAGCTACCGCGGACTCATTTTCGCCAGCCTGTCGGCCGACGTGCCGTCGCTGCCGGAATACCTCGATGACGCCAGGACATTTATCGACCTCGTTGCCGACCAAAGCCCCGTAGGCCAGCTCGAGTTCGTGCCCGGCGACATCACTTACACTTTCGACGCCAACTGGAAGCTGCAGTTCGAGAACGGCCTCGACTATTATCATTTCGCATCGACGCACAGTTCATACGTCGATATTCTGGCGCAACGCGTCAAATCCGGCGATACCGTCGGATTCACGAGCGAGAAGCCGGACGAAGTTGAGGGACAAGGGAGCTTCAATTTCAAGAACGGCCACGCGGTCAACTGGTCGATCAAGCGACAGATGCGCTACGGGCGTGCGCTGGCTGCAGATCCGGCAGGCCTGGCTGAAGTAAAGAGCCGGGTCGGCGACATCAGATTGAAGTGGATGCTGCGGCAGCGCAACCTTACCATCTTTCCAAATTTGCAGATCATCGACATCAGCTCCGCGCAGCTGCGCACATGGAGGCCGCTGTCGGTCGACAAGACGGAGATGACCTCGCATTGCCTGGCACCGGTCGGCGAGAGCGCCGATGCGCGTCGTTTCCGTATCAGGGCATACGAGGATTTCTTCAATCCAAGCGGGCTTGCGACCTCCGACGACAACGTGATGTACGAATTCTGTCAGACCGGATACGCGGCGCAGGCCGGTGACACGCTTGGGCATTTGAGAGGTCTTGAACCCATGGGGGTGGCCGGCGATCACGTGAGCGAGCTTGGCATCTCGCCGCAAGAGTACGCATTCGGTAAACCCGGCTTCGGCGGTGAAACCAACTTCCATTCGGGCTACCGGGAATGGCGCCGGTTGCTGGAACTCGCGACCAAGGGGGCGAACAATGCCTGACGCTGCGCCCCTCAATCATCGTTCGGCATCACTTCACGATCATGCCGAGGTGGAGCGGCTGTTGTTCGTCGAGGCGCATCTTCTCGACGACAAGGCGTGGGACGCCTGGGCCGAGCTCTATCGCGCCGATGCCGTGTTCTGGGTGCCGTCGTGGCTCAACGAATACGATCTGGTGACCGATCCGGATACCCAGATATCCTTCATCTATCACACCTCCCGAGCCCAGTTGCAGGAGCGGATCGGCCGCATCCAGTCGCGCAAGTCGATCACGGCATTGCCGTTACCTCGTACCCTGCACGTTATTACGAACACAGTGTTGTCGGAGCGGGACGAATCTTTCGTCGAGGCGCGGTCCTCTTGGACAACGCACGTGTTCGATCCGCGAACGCGGCGGCAGCATCTGCATTTCGGGGTCTACGAGCATACGCTGGTTCGCAGCCCCGAGGGCTACCGCATCGCTCGCAAGAAGATTGTCATCATGAACGACTGCATTCCAACTGTCGTCGATTTTTACAGCATCTAGGAGGCGTTTACATGACCGTCGAAACGACGAACGGCACGTGGTGCGTGGCAGTGGCGGTGACGGATGTTGCGGTAGACGCGCCCGCTGCCTGCAGTGTGGGGCAGCATGAGATCGCGGTCTATTTGGTTGACGGAACATACTACGCGACGTCGAATATCTGCACGCATGCCTCGGCGCTGCTCACCGATGGCTTGATGGAGGGCTGCGAGATCGAGTGCCCGCTTCACAACGCTCGCTTCGATATACGGACCGGAGAAGCGCTGAGCAGCCCCGCCGAAGTTGACCTTGAAACGTTCATGACTCGCGTAGTCGGTACCAATGTCGAGGTGTTGATCCCAAGCTAAGAGTTCGCGTCGGAGAAAGTGGACGAGAATAGCGGACTTGGCGAAGGTACCTATTATCTATCTCGCAACGCCGCTTCGCTTGTCCAAGCCCACAAGGCATTTTGCGGCTGCATTATGCGCGATCCTGACAAGGCGGCCGCCGCCACGAGTCGATAAGGGAAGTGACGACGAATTCCGTCATTTTCAACGGGTCTGTCCAATTCATCGTGCGCGTGTAAATCGGAAACGCGACGATCCCGTGTACGGCCGCGATCAGGCTGTCAACCGCGCACTTGGCGTCGAGCGAGGAGGAGCCGCAGTCGGCGAGCAGATCCCTGACTATTCGATCGTAGAGAGAATAGGAGCGTGCCACGATCGCAGAGCGTCCGAAGGGGACTCCCGTTGCGTCCTTGACCGCAATCTTGTGTGGCGGAAGAGAGAACAGCATTTGATAATGGTCGAAATTGTCGAGCCAGTACCGCGCTACTCCAAGGAAGACTTTGATCACCCGTTGCTCGGGGTCTGGCTCGCTCGCGGCGATTCCCTCGAAGGCGACTACGGCCGACAGCATGTCCTCTTCGCGGATTGCAAGCAGCAGCGCGCGATGATCGTCAAAGTATTGGTAGATCGTTCCGGGCGAATAACCGGCTGCTGCCGCGATACTGCGCAGCGACACGTTTTTTGATCCCCGATCAGCCAAAAGCTTACGACCTGCTTTGATGAAGGCCGCTCGAAGCTCGTTCCTAGCCTTGTTCGTGTTGGCGCGGGCTCGCGGCTCTCGCCGGGCCTTCGCAAGCTTCGCTGGACGTGTCTTGCTCAAGTGGACCTCTGGATGTGCCGCCTCTTTTATCCGGTGAGGAAGCCTTGCCGCAACAAGCCGTGCCCAAATAAATAAACGCGTTCATTTTTGTGATTGACATTATTGAACGCGTTCAGATAGTTTTTCGAAAGCTTCGGCGGTCGGTGCGGCCGTCCAAAAAGAACGATGGGAGGCTCGCGGTGGCTCAAATTGATGGTGGGCAGGCTTTGGTCGCAACGCTGAAGCGGTTCGGCGTAGACACCATCTTCACCCTGCATGGCGGTCACCTCGACTGCGTCTATCAGGCGGCGGTGGCGGAAGGCTTCCGCATCATCGATCATCGACACGAACAGGCGGCGGGGATTGCCGCGACCGGATATGCGCGAACGACCGGAAAGGTCGGTGTGGCAATGGTTACCGCGGGTGGTGGCATCACGAACGTGGTCACGGCGGTCGCCAATGCCTATTCCGACTGCGTCGCAAGCGTGTTTCTCGGAGGGGCGCCGCCATTGCGAGACTTCGACGCACTGCCGGTCAACAGCGGCTACGACCAGTTATCGGTGATGGGGGGCATCACCAAATGGTCTCATCGTGTCACGCATGTCGAGAGGTTGCCAGACCTCCTCGGGCGGGCTTTCCACATCGCGCGAGAGGGGCGGCCCGGGCCGGTTTATCTCGATCTCCCGAGCGACGTGTTGTTCGCTCTGGTCGAAGAGGGCGATGTGGCTTATCCCGATGGCGAGGCGAGGGTATCGCGGCCCGCGCCGTCAACGGCCGCGGTGGCGGACGCGCTCGAATTGCTGCGAAGTGCCGAGCGTCCCGTCATACTCGCCGGTGGCGGCGTCGCTTATTCGGGAGGCGGCCCTCTACTGACGCGGTTTGCAGATTTGTCCGGCATCCCCGTCGCGACCAACAACAAGTCGCGTGGCGCGCTGGCGACCGACAATCCTCTCTGGGTGCGGGGTTTCGGAACGCTGGGCGCAGCCGCAGCCCGCGGAGCCGGGCAGCCCGATGTCGTGCTGCTGCTGGGCGCGCGGCTTGGTCTCTACACCGGAGGCCGTCGCAAGTCCGTCATTCCGGCTGACGCCAAGATCATTCAAGTTGATATTGCGGCTGAAGAGATCGGCCGCGTGCGCGGCGTGGAGCTCGGCATCGTGTCCGACTGCCGGGAAATGCTGGAGGCGCTGATCGCGCAAGCAGGCAATGGCCCGTGGCCCGACCGCCGCGAGTGGTTGGCCGGCCTCCGAGGGGATCATGCGCCGAGACCTCCGGCTCCAAGCCCGGGTGAGGGGCTCACCCCTGCATTGTTGGCTTCCACGCTCGCCTCGGCGGCTCCGGACGATGCGATCTTTGTGCTCGATGGTGGCGAAACGCCGGCCTGGTTCGATGGCTTCGCCGCAAGCAGCAAGCCCGATCGTTGGCTCGGTCATGGCTATATGGGGATCATGGGCGAAGGTATGCCGCTCGCCGTCGGCGCGCAGGTCGCCCATCCCGACAAGCGCGTGATCTGCTTCTGCGGCGACGGTGCCGTCGGGTTCAACTTCGCGGAATTCGACACGATGGTGCGTCACAATCTCCCGGTCGTAGTGGTCGTCAACAATGACCAGCAGTGGGGCATGTCCGCCCACGGCCAAGATCTGATCTATGGGCCTGGCAAGCGCGTCGCGTCGGACCTTGCCGCGACGCGCTACGATCTCGCGGCCGCCGGGTTCGGAGCGCACCCGGAATACGTAACCAGCTTCGAGCAACTGGGGCCGGCCTTAAAGCGTGCACTCGCCGCCAACCGGCCGGCCTGCATCAATGTAATGACCAAGCCGGTGATGAACCCGATCACTCAGCGCTTCATGGGACTTGCCGCGCAGGGCCTGCGCAGTCCCGAAGGCAAAGCGCGCGTTCCCTATGCCGACGTTTTGGAGGTGTGACGATGGCATCTAACCCTCGTTTGGATGGCAGAGTCGCAATGGTGGTCGGTGGGGGATCCGGCATGGGGCAGGCCGTCGCGCGCCGACTATCGCAAGATGGAGCGCGCGTTGCGGTGGTTGACCGCGACCTCGACGCAGCCAGAGTTACGGTAGGTATGTTGAAGGGCGAGGGGCTGGCCCTCGCCGCTGACGTGGTCAGTGAGGCCGCCGTCGCGAATGCGACAGATGCAATCGCGAAATCGTTCGGACGTCTGGATATCGGCATCAATGCTGCGGGAATCGGAATCAGCTTGGCGCTGACCGATCAGACGCTTGAGCAGTGGCAGCGCGTGCAAGACGTAAATCTCACCGGATTGTTTTTGTGCTGCAAATACCAGGCGCTGCAAATGAAGGTGCGGGGCGGAGTCATCGTGAACTTCATCTCCACCAATGCCGAGCAGCCAGGTGAAGGTCTGTCCGCCTACTGCGCCTCGAAAGCCGGCGCGGCGATGCTGACGCGAGTCGCGGCCATGGAATTGGCAGCGCACAAAATTCGCGTCGTTGGGATCGGGCCAGGGCTCACCGAAACACCAATGGTCAGTCGGCTGCTGTCGTTGCCACAGGCTCGCGCCGAGTTCGTCGACAATATCTTGCTGGGCCGTCCCGGTCAGCCCGATGAGGTGGCGGCTGTTGCGGCGTTTCTGGCGTCGGATGAAGCAAGCTATATCACCGGCGATACAATCTATGTCGACGGCGGTGCGCTTAACCGTCGCTATCCCAGCCTGGCTTCCCGGTCGGCTCCGAGGACCGCCTCATGAAGGCGCTAATCTACGCAGGCGACCACTCGGTGCGCTTCGCCGACATTCCTTCGCCGCGACCGGCCGCAGGCGAGGAGATCGTCGACGTCCTGGTCGCCGGGGTCTGCGGAACCGACCTCGGTGCGGTCCGAAGTGGCCGGCCAGCGCTACCGATCGGCTTGACCATCGGACACGAATTCGTCGGTCGCAGGCAGCGGGACGGTGCGCTCGTCGTCGCTAATCCGATCCTGTCCTGCGGAGAATGCCGTGCCTGCCGCGAGCGGTGTCGCCATCTCTGCGAGAAGCGTCAGGTCTTGGGTGTTCATCGCAATGGCGCGTTCGCCGAAAGCGTTTTGGTCCCGGCGCCTAGTCTCGTCGAAGTAAGCCAGCTAGACCTGACGCGGGCCGCAATGGTCGAACCGATCGCGACGGCGCTGCACGCGTGGCGGCTGTCGCCGATGCCGCGGCGCGACGTTGCCGTGCTGGGTGCCGGACCGATCGGCATGTCGCTGCTTCACGTGCTCAAGGAGAACGGAGTAGCGAACATTACCGTCACGGATATCGCCCCTGAGCGGCGGGCCATGGCATTACAATGCGGTGCCGATGTCGCCACTGAGACGGCGGAAGGCATCTACGATGCGGCCTTCGACACAGTCGGCGCCGTCACGACACGCCGAAATGCAGTCGAAAGTATTCGCCCGGGAGGCACAGCCATCCTGGTCGGTCTGCATTCTCCCGAATTTGCGGTCGCGGGCGGGCCTGTGGTTGCAGGTGAACGCACCATACGAGGCTCCTTCGCCTACTCGCACGACGAGTTCGTCGAATCGATAGGCCTCGCCAAAAGCCTCGACACACGCTGGATCGCTTCCGTTCCATTCCGTCGGAGTGCGGACGTATTCGCCGCACTTTTGATGGGAGCCGGAGATCCGGCCAGCGTCAAAGTGCACTTCAGCATCGCGGACTAAGCCGACGGAAGATCGGAACCAATCGGGGGAAGGAAAAATGAAGAGACTGTTTAAGAATCTGTTAGCGGCGATGGCTGTGGTTGCCGCGTCGCATGCTGTAAACGCGGCGGACGATCCCATCAAGATCGGCATTCTGCTGTCGACGACAGGAGTCGTTGGCTTCATCGGCGATCCCGAACAGAAGGCCGTTGAGCTATATGTCAAGAAGATCAACGATGGCGGCGGGGTGCTCGGACGCAAAGTCGAACTCGTATCGTACGACGACGCATCCGAACCTGCTCGGTCGAGCTCACTGACCAAGCGGTTGATCGAGT
Source organism: Bradyrhizobium sp. Ses1 (assembly GCF_059512365.1). Lineage (NCBI taxonomy): Bacteria > Pseudomonadati > Pseudomonadota > Alphaproteobacteria > Hyphomicrobiales > Nitrobacteraceae > Bradyrhizobium > Bradyrhizobium sp. Ses1. Next base: position 147,071 of record NZ_JCAMOQ010000016.1, on the reverse strand, counting down.
CGGACCGTGTGGACCTCATCATCGGAGGAACTATCACGCCGAGCGCAATGGCAATGATACCGCTGGTCGAACGGGCTGAGATTCCCTACATTTCGGTCGGCGGAGGGCTGCCGATCGTCGATCCCGTGAAGAAGTGGGTGTTCAAGACACCACACACCGATCGTCAGGTCGCTCAGCGCATTCTTCAGGACATGAAGGCGAAGGGCTACACGAAGATCGGCCTTCTGTCCGAAACGGCCGGCTTCGGGCAATCCGGCCGCAAGGAAATCCTGGAGAATGCCGCGAGCTACGGCATCACGGTGGTTGCCGACGAGAAGTATGGTCCGAAGGACACCGACATTACACCGCAGCTAACGACGATCAAGAATGCGCCAGGAGTTGAGGCTCTGTTGATCTTCTGCGGCGCCGGCACCAGTCCGGCGATGGCGGTCAAGAACAAGGCAAGACTGGATATCAAGCTGCCGCTCTACCTGCCGCATGCCGTCGTCAATCAGGAATTCTTGAACCTGACGGGGAGCGCTTCCGAAGGCGCGCGGATGCCGACGGCTGGCTTCGTCGTTCCGGATGGCGTCGCAGCCGACGATCCACAGAAGCCCGTGATCGACGGCTTCTACGCCGGCTACAAGGAGATGTACAAGGAAACGCCGTCGCCATTCGCCGGCAATTCGTACGACGCCATTGTCATCGCAGTCGACGCGATCCGCCGTGCAGGCTCGACCGACAAGGCAAAGGTACGCCAAGCGATCGAGGAAACACGCAAGCTCCCAGGCCTTAATGGCGTGTTCACGATGTCCGAGACGGACCATCTGGGTCTCGCGTTGACGTCCTTGCGGATGCACGTCGTCAAACACGGAAAATTCGTGCCGGAAAACTAGTTCGATCCGCGAAACGGCTCGCCGACATCCCCTGATGACGGGATGCCGCGGCGTCGACGCAGCGGCCGATGTGTGCGCGCTGAAGAACGCCTCTTCAGCGCCTACGGAGCAACCAATGCTATCGCAATTCCTTCAGTTCCTACTGGCCGGCCTGACCGTGGGGGCGACCTACGCACTCGCGGCTCTCGGCTACACCCTCGTCTATAACGCGAGCGGAATGATCAATTTCGCCCAGGGTGAATTCATCATGCTGGGCGCGATGACGGCCTCGGCGTTGGTCGCAGCCGGCTTTCCCTTGTCGAGTTCGCTTGCCATCGCTATCGCGTTCACCACGCTCGTCGGCTTCGCTATGGCCAAATTCGCTGTTGAACCGGCACGTACGACTTCGATGACTTCGCTGATAATCATCACGCTTGGAGCCGGCCAGGTAATCCGAGGCGCTGTCGAAATCGGGCTAGGCAAGGGGAACCATGCCTTGCCCGGGCTTTCCGATGACCGCCCTCTGAATGTCCTTGGCGCTGCGCTGGCTCCGCAGGCGCTTTGGATCATGGGGATTTCACTCGTCATCGTGATTGCCCTGTTCTGGTATTTCAACGCGACTATGCACGGCAAGGCTCTGGTCGCCACCTCACACAATCCACTGGCCGCTCAGCTCGTTGGCATCAACACGATGGGAGTGCTGACGCTTTCGTTCGCCCTGTCGGCGGCGCTAGGTGCGATCGGGGGCGTGCTGCTCGCCCCGCTCACTTTCACCAGCTACAGCGCCGGCACCATGCTTGGACTCAAAGGCTTCGTCGCCGCCGCCTTCGGTGGCCTCGGTAGTTCGGTCGGAGCGGTCGTGGGCGGATTAGCCCTCGGCGTGATCGAGGCGATGACGGCCGCGTACATTTCCGCCGCCTATAAGGACGCGGTCGCCTTCGTCCTGATCATCCTGCTTTTCTTTCTCGCACCGCACGGCCTATTCGGTGCCAAGACCTCGGATCGCGTATGAATATCTCACCACGCTTCGCCGGGCTCGGAGTCTTGGTTGCTGGGCTCGCGATCTTTCCCCTGCTGGGACCCAACGCCTTCGTCTACGATATGGCGATCCGAACGATCATCAACGCGGTCGTCGTGATCGGGTTGAACCTGCTGTTCGGCTACACCGGACAGATCAGTCTCGGCCATGCCGGCTTTCTGGGCCTCGGCACATACGCTTCCGCGATCTTGACGACGCATGCCGGCTTGCCGCCGCATGTCGCGCTCGGAATGGGCGCAGCAGGTACCGGTGTCCTGGCCTTCGTGATCGCACGGCCGATCTTGAGCCTGAAGGGCCACCACCTGGCGATGGCAACGCTCGGCATGGGCATCATCGTCTCCATCGTGCTCAACAACGAGATGCAATATACGGGCGGGTCGGACGGTATGTCCGTTCCGGCATTGGCGATCGGCCAATGGCAACTGAGAGGTGACCGCAACTGGTATCTTCTGGTCTCCACTCTGTTGCTGATCGCCGTCTGGGCGGCGACAAACCTCGTGCACTCGCCCGCTGGACGCGCCCTACAGGCGATCCGTGGCTCGGAAGTAGCCGCCCGTGTCGCCGGCGTCGACGTCACCAACGTGAAGGTAAAGGTATTCGTACTTTCCGCCATTGTAGCGAGCGTCATGGGGAGCCTCGAGGGGCACTATCTGGAATTCGCGACGCCCGATAGCGCGGGCTTCGTGCGTTCGATTACGCTGATGGCGATGGTAATCGTGGGCGGTATGGCATCTATCGCGGGCTCCTTGATCGGCGCGGTCATGCTGACCGTGCTTCCGCAGGCTCTTTCAGCCTTCGAGGGCGGCGAGACAGTGGTGTTCGGCATCATACTGGTCGCAACCATGATCTTCATGCCCAATGGCCTCGTGCCGACGGTGCGCGATCTGGTGGCGAGGGTCCAGACATGAACTCGCTCGAGGTCAGAAATCTATCGAAGCGGTTCGGCGGTGTTACGGCGGTCGACGATCTGTCGTTCACGGTCGAACCCGGATCCATCTACTCGATCATCGGGCCCAACGGAGCCGGCAAGACGACGGTCGTCAACTTGCTGTCGGGAATCTATGTACCTACTGCGGGCACGATCACCATGATAGGTGAGCCTACCTCGGGTCGATCGCCGGACAAGCTCGCCAGACTGGGTCTTAGCCGCACGTTTCAGAACCTCCAGATATGCATGAACATGAACGCCATCTCCAACGTGATGATCGGCGGCCATATCCGTTTGGATCCAGGCTTCGTGAGTGCGCTGTTGCATTTGCCGCATATCCGCAAGCAAGATGCGGATTTGCGCGCAGAAGCGGACGCACTGATGGCCTTCGTTGGTTTGTCCCAGTACCGGAAAGCGCAGGCATCGCAAATGCCGTATGGGGCGTTGAAACGCCTTGAAATAGCGCGGGCGCTGGCTGCGAAGCCGCAGATACTGCTTCTCGACGAGCCGGCCGCCGGGCTCAATCACGTCGAAACGGAAGAAATCTCCGTCTTAATCGAACGCATCGCGGCGACAGGAGTGACCATCGTTCTCGTCGAGCACGACATGAAGCTGGTGATGCGGGTATCGACGCGCATTTTGGTCCTCGACTACGGCAGGAAGCTTGCCGAAGGCCGACCGGAAGACGTGCGGGCTGATCCGCAGGTCATTGCGGCTTATCTCGGAGCTGCCGCATGAGCGTTATTCATCAGTTGGCATCCGCCATGCCCTCCACAGAAGACGAGCCGCTGCTCGAAGTTAGCGGGCTCCAAGCTCGATACGGACCGATCGAAGCGCTTCATGGACTCGATTTCGCCGTGGCGAGGGGACAATTGGTCGCGCTGGTGGGTGCCAACGGCGCCGGCAAGACGACGCTCCTGCGCGTCCTCTCCGGCGTGCATCGTGCGGCAACCGGGACGATCCGCTTCGAGGGCGCCGACATTTCGCGGCTTGCGTCCCACAAGCGCGTGGCACTCGGCATCTGCCAGGCTCCGGAGGGGCGCCAAGTCTTCGGTCCGATGTCCGTCGAGGACAACATCCGTCTCGGTGCCTATCGCCGGCAGAACGGTCAAATCGACCAGCGCATGGAGCAGGCCTATTCGCTCTGTCCTGTGCTGAAGGTGAAGCGCAAGTTGCCGGCCGGAACGCTTTCGGGCGGTCAGCAACAGATGCTTGCGATCGCGCGCGCCCTGATGGGCGAGCCAAAGCTGCTGCTGCTCGACGAACCGTCGCTCGGACTTGCGCCGCTTCTCGCGGCGGAGATCTTACGCGTGGTGGATCGGCTGCGACAGGATGGCATAACCATTCTCCTGGTCGAGCAGAATGCGCGCGCTGCATTGGCGATCGCCGACGTCGGTTACGTCGTAGAGACCGGCCGGATCGTCAAGTCGGGATCCGGACCCGACTTGCTGCAGAGCGATGACGTGAAGCGCGCATATCTCGGAATGTAGTGTAGAGGCTCAGGTGATAGACATCGACCATCGTATCATCAAAGCGGGACTCAGGTCGTTCTCCAAGCACCAAGGATGATGAAAAAGGGAGAAAATTCGGCGTGACCAGATTGGACAAACAGACGCTGGAGAATGTCGGCCGGTCCTGGGTGGAGGGATGGAACAAGCACGACGCCGACGAGTTCGCGCGCCTCTTCAGAGAAGATGGTGAGTACATGGATACGGCCTTCGGCGCGTTGCGTCGCGGCCGCGACTTCATGAGGCGTCATCATCAACTCTGGCATCGCGCCATTTCCGGCTTTCGAATGGTCCCCGAGAGAATCATAGCCGGTGATTCTGTTGTGGTGGTTCAAGCAGTCGGTCAGGGGACCTTCGACGGCGAGAGCCTCGGCGGAGGCAAAGTAGTCGCAACGGGCAAGACCTTTCGTGCTCGTCTGTGCGCCGTATTGGCCATCGCAGACGATGGCAAAATAGCCAGGTGCTCGGAATACTACGACAGAAGCCTGATGCCTGATGGTCGGCAGGCCCCATTTCGCGATCTCGACCACATCTAGGAACCGAAGGAGCGATAACATGCCGGCTTCGAAGCTAGCAAAGGTCAATCGGAAGGCGCCCGACGTTTCGCGGTTTCCTGTCCTCGATCCGCTGCAACTCGGCCATTTGCGTCATATTCAGAATCTTGCCAGTCAGCCCGACGGCGAATGGTCCAAAATGGGTATCCCGGACCCTGGGCAGGAATGGCTGGACTCCTATCGCTATCAGCTTGCGCAGATGGCTTATGCGATCGGCTTGGCCCATTATCACCGATTGCCGGCGGCGCCCGCAGCATTTCGCGGCACTTTCGACAGGCTGATCCGCAAGATGCTGCGCCGCGAGGTCTGGGGGTACTGGAAGGACACGAGCCAGTCGGGGCTGTACGTCAATCCGGACATCAAAGAGCTGCGACAGGGATGGACCGATCCGGTGGTCCGCGAGAACATTATGTATAGCGGACATTTGTCGGCCATGGTGGGCATGTATGGCATGCTGTTCAACGACGACAGCTACGATCAGCCCGCCGCATTGACCTTCGTGCATAACCCGATCTTCTGGGGGATGGGGCCTGAAAAGTTCGAGTATAGTCGCAGCTCACTCAACGAGGTCATCTACTGGCAGATGGTCGAAAACGGCTGGCTGGGCGTAGCCTGCGAACCGAATTGTATCTTCATCGTCTGCAATCAATTTCCCATGCTTGGTTTCCGTTTCTCGGACGTGCGCAAAGGGACCTCGGTGGCCGACGAAGCAACGCGGAGCTACCGCGCGGCTTGGGACAAGAAAGGCATCTTCTCGGCGGAAGGTTGGTTTCACGGTTGGTGGCGCGTCGAGCAAGATGATTTCGTGCCGCCGAAAAGCGTCGGTTGGACAGCATGGGGCGGTGCAGTCATGAACACATGGAACCGCGATTTCGTACACGGCATCTATCGGGATCAATTGCGGGGAGTCCTGAAGTACGGTCGTGACGGCCTAGTATCGCTTTACCCGAACTCCGTGGTGCCGCAAGTGCGCAAGGCGCTCGACAACGGTCGTTCGGTCGATGGCATCGAGGATCGCGCCTATCCATGGCCAATGCCGGATTTTGGTTACGTCGCCATGCTGCTCTCCGAAATGGGGGATAGCGACCTGAAAGGTCTGCTCGCGCATGCCGACCGACACATGTCGCCGACCTGGAGCGACGGCGGCCTCTACTATCCGCGCAGCGATCAATCCTATGATGAGGATGGCAACCTCATCCGTATGGATCGGCTCACCGGCAACGCGATGCTGGCCTACGCTCGTCTCAACGTGCCGGACGGGCTTTGGGCTCTTTATAACAAGCCTTGGAACGGTGAGCATTTTGCTCTTCCGGCCCTGCGGCGGATCACGTCCGCTGTCGACGTAACGCGCGCAGTGTACGATCAAGTTGAGAGATGTCTGGTCGCGACGCTTCAACCGAGAGACGCAGGTGCGCTAGATGTTGACCTTGACATTGGACCACTGGCGCCGAATGCGAGTTGGACCCTCTTCATCGACGACGTCGCTGTCTCCGACAGTCGCGACGGGGCGCTCGTGAGTGCGGATTCCGTGCACGTCGCAGCGCGCGACCAGACTCTTGCCGTGGGCCTCCGGCTGGAGAAGCCGACCACGCTCATTCTTGAGATTGGCGATGTCTGACTGTTGTATGGGAGAATCGGGCAGCGGTCAGACCGCCCGGGTCGGAGGTTCCTTCGATCTGATCGATCATTACGGCAACCCCGTAACCGATGGTAGCTATCGCGGCCAATTCATGTTGCTGTTCTTCGGTTTCACCCATTGCCGGGCCGTGTGCCCGGCGGCTCTTTCATGTCTATCGCGGGTCATCGACCGACTCGGGCCGTTGGCCACGCACCTCCGACCGCTCTACATCACGGTCGATCCGGAGCGCGATACTCCGGCTGTCATGAAGGCCTTCCTGGAAGGCAAATTCCCGCATTTCACCGGCTTGACCGGCTCGCGGGACAACATCGAGCACGTCAAAAGGCTCTATAAGGTCTTCGCGAGGCGCGCGGCGGATCCGGATGACGCGGCCGGGTATCAAATGCCCCATACCGCTTTCACGTATCTGGTCGGACCTGACGGCAAGTATATCACGCATTTCACCGATCCGAGCGACGAGGACGAATTGGTTCAACGTATCGGCAGGCACATCCGCTGCACATCTGCTATTTGCGGAAATGTCTAGCGTTCGTGCCGAAGCCAGGTGGAGAGGAGGGCATCGAGCACCTCTTCCGCCATCTTGATCGGGCTGGACCATTCGAGAGTGTGGGTGTGCAGGGTGAAAGCGACGATTCCGTGGGTCGCGGCGATCAGAGTGTCGGTCGCCACGCGTGGCGAGCATGGGGGCGTAGCGTATGGAGCAAACAGGTCGTCTACGAGCTGCCGATAGAGTGAGTAGGACCGGAGCACTACAGCCGAACGTCCGAACGGCGACCGGCCCGGCTTGGCGGACTGTTCAGGACGAATTGAGAACAGGACCCTGAACTCTTCGGGTCGTTTCAGCCAGTGCCGGATGGCAGCGAGGAAGACCGTCCGCAACCGCTGTTTCGGGTCGGCAACCCGCTTCGCTATCCTTTCCAGATTGTCCACCACGCGGGACATGTCCTGTTCGCGTACCGCGATGAATAGCTCGTGCTGATCCCTAAAATACTTGTAGACCGTCCCTGGTGAGTAACCGGCCTTGGCTGCAATCTTGCGCAAAGAGACTGTCGATGGATCCTCGACAGCAAACAAGTGCCGTCCGACAGCGATCAGATTATCTCTGACATCCTTTTTCTGTTCGTCAGTCCGCGCCCGCGCGCCTGGCGCAGGCCGTCTCCCGAGGACAGGTCTATTTTCGTTGGTCGATTGTTCGCGCTTCATGTTTGGGCTCTTGCAGCAGGGTCTCGGCTCGCAATCAGGAGCTTGCTCGATTTACCTGTAGAAGCGATCTTTGCAAATGGCAGTTCGGCGCCGATTTGCCTCGAAGCGCCGACCAAAACAGCCCGCTGGACGCAGCGGACCATCGTTCGGCTCCGTTTGACATCACTTGCGAGCGTGGAAGGCGGAATAGGACGATCAAGTATTGCGAGAAGTTCGTCGACGGATTTGAAAAAAACTTTGCCAAGGCTGTACAATGGGACGATGGCAAGCTGATCGTGAGGGGCGGCTGATGCAGTTGGTGGCTCGGCGAATTCGATCCGCGTTCGATCAGATTGTCTCACAGCGTAATCCCGCGCCCGCTTCGCACCGAGAGCTGAAGGCTGACCGATAAAGCCTTTTTTCGACGGGCATCCGCTCCTCGGAAACAAACCCATGAGCCGACGCCTACTCGGCGCGCTGCCCGTTACGCGTCGAGCAACGCTCCGTTTCCCGTTAGGGCGACCGTCCCTACGCGGCGGTATGGATCGTTCCGCGACGAGCGTCCCTTACCGTCAGCCAGATCGCCGAAATTAGGAAGTAGAAGGCGCCAAAGGCAGCGTAGGGTGCGATGTCGGCGATGCTCGGCACGTTCGCGCCGCCCGCTGCGTGAATGAAGAACACTCCAGCCAGGGCGGATTGCGCGCCGCTCAGAATCATCGCCCATTGTGCTCCATAGGATTTCCAGCGGCGGACGCCCGTCGCGAGTTGGAATGCGCCGGACAGAACGGCCCACACACCGAAGACGGCCAGAACGGCGTTCATGCTTTGCGTAAGCGCGGCGGCGACACCGAACATCGTGAGTGTACTGACCACGAGATTGAGCGTCTGGCTCGGGTTGCCGACGAGGCCGCCGTTGCTCGCCGCATCCACATAGTTCGCGGCCGCGTCCCAAGCCGGGTAGACAATCAACATGACCGCAGCGACTTGCGGAACGTGGCGTCCAAGGGTGAAGGCGAGAGCTACCCAGATCAGCGAAAAGGCCGCGCGAACATAGTAATATCCCTTCAACCAACCAGACGCCGAGACGGTCGGAACTTGCGATCGTTGACTTTGCATGTTTGATAACTCCGCTATTTGTCTTCCTACTAGTAGGTAGGATAACGACTGTCAATAGCCGCAAACCACGCCGCTTTCAGCGATTGACAGTCTACCAACTAGAAGGTAGTGACACCAGCATGAGTAACCTATCCACCACCGCAGACGACATCCTGGCTTGCGCGCGGACCCTGATCATAGCCGGTGGCTACAACGGCTTCAGCTACGCCGACATTGCGGAGGTTGTCGGCATTCGCAAGCCAAGCATTCATCATCATTTCCCGACCAAAGCGGATTTGGTGCGTACGCTGATCGCTCAATACCGGGAGGAGGCCGTCGCCGGTATCGCACACCTGGAACGACAGGCTTCCGATCCGCTCGAACTGCTTCGGAGCTATACGGGTTATTGGGCGGCCTGCATCAGAGACGCCAGCGCGCCATTCTGTGTGTGCGCTCTCTTGGCGAGCGAACTTCCCGTTCTCCCGGCGGAAGTGGCCCTCGAAGTAAGAGCCCATTTCCGGGCGCTCTCAGCTTGGCTGACCTCGGTCCTCGCGCGTGGCCAGCGAGAGGGAAGATTTGCGCTGACTGATGCTCCCCGAATTGAGGCGGAGGCCTTCATGGCGACCGTTCACGGAGCAATGCTGTCGGCGCGTGCCTATGACGATCCCAAGATATTCGGCGCTGTCACCGATCGGCTGATCGATCGACTTTGTAACAGACAGTGAGAGCCGGTTTGAGCTCTCGCGACGAAGCGGCTGCTTAGCATTCACCAGGGCGCACTTCGTGGACCGGGGGGTAAAGCCGCCCGATCGCGCACGCTCTATCCGCCGAATTTCTGACGCTGCGAAGCTGCCCACTCGGCCCCGAGCTTCGCGAACAGTGGTCCGGGATGGCTAATCCGGCGACCGGCCGGAATTCGGGTCAGGTGATCCGTCGAAGGGAACGCTGGCACCGCTTCCAAGTCGCCGATCGCTTCGAGCGCCTTTTCCGCAGCATCCGGAACGATCGGCCAGGCGGCGCGCGCGCAAATGCCGATGAGATTCACGGCGGTTCTAATCACCAAAGCGGCCTCGTCCGGATCTGAAGCGATAAGCGACCAGGGTGCTTTTGCGACGAGGTAGGCGTTCGCCGTCTTCCATATCGTGCGTACGGCATCCGCGGTGCCCCGCAGGGCCAGAGCTTCCTGGCGCTCGCGCAACTGACCGACTAAGGCCTCGATCCGGGCGGAGAGTTCGCCATCGACCGGATCGGAAACGCCGCCTGGGACCACGCCGTCGTATCGCGAGACCACGAAGCTCAAGACGCGCTGCACGAAGTTGCCGAACGTGTCGGCAAGATCGTGATCGACGTCAGTCGCGAACCGGGAGAATGAAAAATCGACGTCGGATGTTTCCGGCGCGTTGGCCGTCAGCCACCATCGCCATCGGTCCGCCGGCAGCAATTCAAGTGCCTGATCGAGAAAGATGCCGCGACCCGAACTGGTCGAGAACTTGCCGCCCTCATAGTTCAGCCAGTTCACGCCCTTGATAACGTCGACGGTGGTCCAGGGCTCGCGGGACCCCAGCAGGGTGCAAGGGAAGCTGACGGCATGAAACGGTATGTTGTCCTTTCCCAGGAATTGCACATATCGAACGTCCGACGCGTCCAGCCACCACGATCTCCAATCCCTCCGCTCGGGGTCGGCATCCGACCACTCCTGGGTCGCTGCGATGTACGCGATCGGCGCATCGAACCAAACGTAGAAGACCTTCCCATCGTAGCCCGGTTTCGGGACCGGTATTCCCCATGAAAGATCCCGGGTGATGCAGCGATCGCGGATGCCTTCGTCTAACCACTTGTTGGCGATCGAAGTCACCAACGGCGGCCAGCCCGAACGCGAGGATAGCCATTCGCGTAGATCGGCTTCAATGGTGGTTTGTCGGAGAAAAAGATGGCGTGTCTTGCGCACTTCCAGATCGGTGGCGCCGGATATCGCCGAGCGCGGCGCGATCAGATCCGTCGGATCGAGCTGTTGCGCGCAGACTTCGCATTGATCGCCGCGAGCGCGGCTCGATCCGCAATGCGGGCAGGTGCCGACGACGTAACGATCGGGCAGGAAGCGATCGTCCGTCGCACTGAACACCTGATTGAGCGTGCGCTCCTCGATGAAGCCGTTCCTATCGAGTTGCGAGAAAAAGTGCTGCGTCAAGGAATGATTGCGGCGCGACGACGACCTTCCGAAGTGGTCGAAGGATAGATGAAGTCGACGATAGAGGTCGCGCTGAACGAAATGCTGATGCTCGCAGTAGGAGGCGACATCGCAGCGTGCTTCCGCCGCGGCGAGTTCCGCCGGCGTGCCGTGTTCGTCGGTGCCGCAAATGAAGAGAACATCCGCGCCGGTCTGTCGTCTGAATCTGGCGTGGACGTCCGCGGGGAGCAGCGAACCCGCAAAATTCCCGAGATGCTTGACGCCGTTTATGTAGGGTAACGCGCTTGTTATCAGATACTTCGTCATGACGCACTCCGTGTGGCCGAGAGGACGCGGACACTAAAAAGCCCTCCGCAGGATGGGAGGGCTCGGGTCCGCTTCGTCCGAACGGCGCGTGTGCGCGCTTAATCCCTCCAGCAAATCTCCTGCGGGACGGGCATTCGCATCTCGAATTTCGCGAAGAGGAAGGTCATGTGCTACCTTGTATCTTGGCGACCATATAATTTCGAATCTTTTCCTGCGCAAGCGGCGATGCTTGACCGATCGGCCCGGCATGCCTGCACTGCGTTGGCCTCGATGATCTCGAGTTTCTGCCGGCGGGCGATGCCTTGCTCACGCGAACAGTGCCCGATATGCCGTCGTCGTGCGCTTCAGCAGGACGCCCTGCCGCTCGAACGACAGGGCCTGCTGGTCGAGCCTCGGGCCTTAAGCGCTTTTCCACGTCCTAAGAACTGCTAGCGGCGAGCCGATTGAACCGGTTCACTCCCGCGTTGTCTCAGAGCTTCAGGGTTCCGGCGCCCGGTTGCGAGATCTGCATGTCGGCGAAACGGCACGAGCCGCTGCGGCGCTGGAAGAGAGAGACGCCCAGCAGCCAGATGTTGACGACGGTTCTGGCAGGGCCGCCGATGTGCTCCTTGTAGTCCGCGTAGATGTCGCGCTCGTCGCTGACCCACTTGCCGAGATCGGCGAAACCGCTGCGGACCGCCATGTGCGACTCGAGCGGTGTCCAGCGCGGGATCGGGCAGCGGAACGCGGTGCCGATCGGCAGGCTCGAACTCCAGAAGTAGGTGAGGTCCTGGCCGTCGTCGAACTCCGCGGCGATGGAGAGGTAGTCGTGCGAGGTGAGCTGGTTTTCCGGTAGCCGCGACGGCAGCTCCTCGACGATCCAGCGCCAGCTCAGTTTGGTCTGCGGCTTCAGTTCGATGCCGACGGGGCGCTGCAGAATACCGGCGTTCTTCAGCGGCTCGACGGCAATCGAGCCATTGCCGATATCATTGAAGATGACCGGGCCGCCGCCCAGCATGAAGAAGTTGCGCCAGCCCGCGGGCAGCTTGCGGGGCGACTGGAGCCGCGCCAGTTCCGCGGCAACGATGCCGTCGACGTCGCCGTGGCTGAGCAGGCTCGTCAGGCCGGCGAGTGCGTTGCCGCGCCAGACCAGCGCCACGCCGTAGATGTGCGCGTCCGCCTTGGCGTACTCGTCCTTCGGCACCGCCAATTCGCCATCCGTATCCTTGAACTCGACGAGCGATCGCGCCATTTCGAGGGCACCGTCGGCGGCGGCCGTCATCGTCCCGGTGTTGCTCATCGGATTGAACATGGGGCGGGCGCCCCGGGTGCGTACGTGAAACGCAACGCCAGGCTCGACCCACAGATCCTGTTCGCGGGCGAGCCACACGCGGCCGCCGAGCAGGAACGTCACTTCCTGCCCCTTGGCGAGGGTGATCCCGAGGTCCTTCCACGGTAACTCGCTGCCGGAGAGATCGAAGACGCGGGCCTCGCGGAGCTCGGGGGATTTGGCCCTGGCGATGAGCGCCGTCATGCCGTCGATGAGCTCCGCGCGGTCGAGAAAGCTAGTGGCCCCCATGGCCCTGCGATCGAGGACGAGCGTGGCAAGCGGAGCCGTCAGGCCCAGGGCCATGAGCCTTTTCAGCATGTAACAGCGATTGAGTCCGCCTGCACCGTGAGAGCAGCCGGCATGGTGAGGCAATGTGCACATATGTTCCTCCCTGGCTCTTCTTTCGCGTGGTTGTGGCGCGGAGATCCTGCACGCGCGGCAATAGCTCAGAGAGGAAGGGTGGGCTCGGGATGGTTGCCCGACGATCGCCGGGAATATTACCCGAGGTGACGGAGCGGGTCGGCGTGGACGGACTAACGAAGTTTCGTCTCTTGTGTCCGCAACGCGGTGAACGTGGTCATTGCCCAGCCGTGCTATTTGCGGATGGGCATTGTGTTCTGTGCTCAAGTTGCGGAAGAATTGGTCTAAACAGAGCGTTCGAATGATCGCGCGATCTTGGTCCGTTGCAGCGTGCCTTTGATCTTGGAGCAGAAGCGCCGCCCGCGCGTCTTGCCGATGATGGGGTTGAAATGAGCGATTCGGGACGGCTTGCGCCGCTCACTGTGTCGACTGATGAGTTTCCGGAAACCAAGCGCCTTGCGATGTGGCGCGAGATCTATGGCCGCAACATTGCGAATGTCGATATCGAACCAATCGACGACGCTCCGTTCCAGGCGAGCGTGACGTTTCAGGCCTTGCCTGGGGTCGGGATTGTTTCCGGATCCCGCTCCGCAGCCCATTATCACATCACCCGAGAACATCTCGCAAAATCGAAGGATCTCGTCGGCCTCTCCGTTCTGATCAGCGGCGCATCGACCACCTCGCAGTTCGGCCGGGAGATCGTGGGCCGTGCCGGAAGTGGTGTCGTTCTCTCGGCCACCGATCCATCGGTGAGCACCATGCATTGTCATGGCAGTTTTCTCACGATCGCGCTCCCGCGACCAGATCTCGCCGCCCTGGTCCCGGATCTCGGTGCTGTATATGCACGCCAGATTCCGCCGGACAACGATGCGCTGCGGCTGCTGATCCGGTATGTCGAGGCGCTGCGGCAGGGAGGGCCGGCCGAAGCACCGGGTCTCACGCGAACCGCCGCAACCCACGTTATCGACCTCGCCGCGCTCGCAATCGGTGCGACCCAAGACTTCGTCGAGGCAGCCAGGGGCCGTGGACTGCGCGCCGCGCGGCTCGAGGCCATCAAGGCAGATATTGAGGACAATCTTGGCCGGCCTGACCTGGATATTGGCGCTATCGCGCAGCGTCAGGGAATCTCGCCGAGCTATATCCGCAAGCTTTTCGAGGCCGAGGGAACATCGTTTTCAGCTTTCGTGCTCGAACAGCGCCTTGCTCGCGCGTATCGCATGCTCAAAGACCTGCGGTTTGCCGACAGAGCCATCAGCGCAATCGCCTTTCAGGTCGGATTTGGTGATCTGTCCTATTTCAACCGAACCTTCCGCCGGGCCTATGGTCTCACTCCTTCCGATGTACGTGCCATGGCCGTGCGAGCGGGACTGCGGTAGTTACCGGATCCCCGCGCAACCGCGCCGGATCCGCGCGACGAACCACCGCACGATGCGCGCCCTGACCGCTAGCGACTTATTAATCTCCCGTTGCTTAGGTCCAGACCTTCGCATGTCGAATCCGCAGTTACGAGTGATGCGGTCCCCCAAGCCGCCTGCCAGCCTGCGACTTGGAGAGCTTGATGTTAAATACCGCCGCATTTTCCCTGGTCCTCTTCAGCTGGGTGAAGGAGATCGGGGAGATCCTGCTTCTGATAGGGTTGAGCGGTGAGGTTGCTCTTCTGGTTCTCGGGATTTCGAAAGGCGCCTGGGAGCGAGGACTGGCGATCACATTTGCCGCTCTCGTCCTGGTCGGCGTCGCTCTGGCATATTGGGCCGACAGCCCGCGGACGTTCGGCCCCGCATCCCAACAGCGGATTGCCAATGCCCTCAAGGAATTTCGTGGCACTCCGTTCGATTTCTCGGTCGAGCTTGACCCCGAAGCTGTTGCCTTGATGGAAGATGTCGGAAAGGCGCTTGATGTCGCTGGTTGGAAGAGACAGGCGGTTGCACAAGGCTCTGGATACATCCCGCCAGGAAAGCCTGCGGCCGGCATCGTCGTGTTCAAGGGCGTCGAAGTGCAGATCGCCGAATCGCGACACTCGGATTGGGGAGCGGAGGGCAAGCCAGCGGCTGTCCTTCTGCGCGCCATGCGCAACGAGGGATTGACCGCAATCGCGAAACAAGTCCCGGACAATCAAGAAAGCGCCGACGCGATCCATATCAAGATCGGCGCCAAGCCATAATAATCACCGGCGGTGGTCGGCCCGCCGACCGTTCATCAGGAAGTTCATCCAGAACCTGAGGACCGAGATAGTAAATTGCCATACCTGTAATTGGAACGCGAGGACAGACCCGGGTGGAGGTGGGGCGCGGGATGGATGGTGGAATGATTCGGGTGGCGTCGCTATGATGCCCGGTAAATCCCGGACACTACGCATGCGAGAGAGAGCGTGGAGACCGTTACCGTTGCTTTGATTCTGCTGCTGGCGGTGGTCGTCAGCGGCGGAGTTGCCCGCATGTTGCCGATATCGCTTCCCCTGCCGCTCGTTCAGATCGTCATCGGCGTGCTGATTGCTGCCGTGGCCGACCTCGGCGTCCAATTGAAACCGGACATTTTCTTCCTGCTGTTCCTGCCTCCACTGCTGTTTCTGGACGGCTGGCGCATCCCCAAGGAAGGACTATTTCGCGACAAGGGGACGATCCTGGAGTTGGCGTTCGGCCTCGTCGTATTCACGGTCGTCGGTGTCGGATATTTCGTCAATTGGATCATTCCGGCGATGCCTCTCGCGGTCGCCTTCGCGCTCGCCGCAGTCATTTCTCCCACCGATCCGATTGCCGTTTCCGCGATTGCAGCACGCATACCAATTCCTCGCCGGCTGATGCACATCCTCGAAGGGGAATCGTTGCTCAACGACGCATCGGGCCTGGTCTGCATGCGGTTTGCCGTTGCTGCCGCTCTGACCGGTTCATTTTCGGCTTTCGCCGCGTTCGGAACGTTCCTTTGGCTCGCGACCGGTGGCATCGCCATCGGCGTCGTTGTGACATGGGCGGTGACCGTCGCGAAGAATTGGGTCTCGCGCCATTTTGGCGAAGAGACGGGCTCGCAGATCCTGATCAGTTTACTGATTCCGTTCGGCGCCTATCTCCTGGCCGAATACGTGCATTGTTCGGGCATTCTTGCAGCCGTCGCCGCCGGGATCACCATGAGCTACGTCGAGCAGAGCGGGCAGGCATTACCTGCGACCCGCATTCGCCGCAGTGCCGTCTGGGACCTGGTGCAATTCACCGCGAACGGCGTGATCTTCGTCCTGCTTGGCGAACAGCTCCCGCAGCTCTTCGATGGCGCGGCGAGAGTGGTCCAGGAGACCGGGCATCATGCGCCGCTCTGGCTCCTCGTCTATGTGGTCGCGATCAATCTCGCTCTGGCTGCATTGCGGTTCGTCTGGGTCTGGACGTCCCTACGATTTACGTTGTTTCGCGCGCATCTGAAGGGCGAGAAGCCCTATATTCCGAGCTGGCGCCTGATCGCGGCGACCTCGATTGCCGGCGTGCGCGGCGCCATTACTCTTGCAGGCGTGCTGACACTGCCGTTGACGATGAACGATGGTTCGCCGTTTCCGGCACGCGATCTCGCGATCTTTCTCGCCGCAGGCGTCATCATCGTATCTTTGGTCGCTGCCAGCATGACGCTGCCGTTCTTGCTGAGGGATCTGGAGCTTCCACCCGAGCCATCGCATCAGGCCGAAGAAGATCGCGCGCGCATCGCTGCGGCGGAAGCCGCGATCCGGGCGATCGAGCAGGCCCAGCACGACATGGGTGAAGGGCAAATCGACGCCGATCTCTATACCGATGCCGGCGTTCGCGTCATGGCGCTATATCGCCAGCGTATCGACGGGCGTTCCAAGGTCGGGCAGGAAGCCGAACTAGCGCAGAAAATCGACGACGTCGAACGCCGCCTCCGTCTTATCGGACTCCGCGCCGAACGGGCCGAACTGTATCGCATCGCGCGTAGCCGGCAGCTCTCGGACGAGATTGCCCGCAAGCTGGTCAGGGAAGTCGATCTCCTGGAATCCCGCTTCCCGACAGCTTGAGCCCGCTCAGCTCTTGACCATATCCCCCAGCATGTTTGCCGCGACCGTCAGCTTGGCGAGCGTCAGGCCGCTGGCTGCGATTTCCTCGACCGAGCGGCGGATGCGCGTGGCTTCAGGATGAGCGGCGAGCCAGTCGCCCGCGGCTTGCTGACCGCATTGGCCGGTTGCCAGCATGTCCGCAGCCAGTCTTCTTTCGGCGGCGGCGATCTGGTCGACGGCGCGATCAATGGCGAGACGTTCGTAATTGTCGTTTGCCGACACGCTGCGCGCGGCGGCGATGAGGCGATCGAGGCGGAAATTGGCCTCGGCGGCGAAGAAGGTCGTAGCGGCGTCGCCGATGGTCCGGCCGGTGCGCTCCGCGACGGTTACGATATCCGGTGCCGAGACCAGGGCGTCGAGATCAGCGAGCTCGATCGCGAGCTCGCCCGGGACGCCGGCATCGATCAGGTCCTGCCGCCGCTTGCTGCGCCCGGCCTGCACGTCGTCCGGCAGGGTCTTATCCAATCCGGCGGCGATTTCGCGGATGCTCGGGCCGAAGCGGGCGATGACCGCGTCCAGACCCGATTTGAAATCGACGTTGCGCACGTACCAGAGCATACGTGAGACCAGCAGATCTTGAATCGCCGCGTAGAGGCCGAGTTGCACTTGCCCGGCGATGCGAGTATCCAGCCCATCGATCGCGTCATTGAGCCGCTTCAGGCCGTAGCACTCGTCAACCGCCACGAAGGCCATGACAATCGTCGACACATCGGCATCCGTCTCGTCGATCAGGCGCACGACACAGGCCGGGCCGCCGCGATTGACAAAAGCATTGGCGAGATTGGTTGCGATAATCTCCCGGCGAAGGCGATGCTGTTCCACTGCAGCGGGGAATTTGTCCTGAACCTCGCGCGGGAAGTATTCGGATAGTTCGCGGGCGAGATATGGATCATCAGGCACGCGGGTGACGAGCAGATCGTCGTAAAGTGTCAGCTTGGCGTAAGCGAGCAGAACGGCCAGCTCTGGCCGAGTCAAGGATTGGCCGCGCCGGGCGCGTTCGGCAATCGCCGCATCGTCTGGCAGGAATTCCACGGCGCGGCTGAGCAGGCCACGCTGCTCGAGCGATTGCATCAGCCGCGTGAGGAAGCCGGTCTCGGCGAGGCCCTTGCGTTCGGCCAGCGAAAGCGCCAGCGTCTGCAGATAATTGTTGCGCAACACCAGGGCGCCGACCTCATCGGTCATCGCGGCAAGCAGCATGTTGCGGTCGTTCGGACTGAGGCGTCCCTCGCGTTCGGGGCGCGCCAGTGCAATCTTGATATTGACCTCGACATCGGAGGTGTTGACCCCGGCCGAATTGTCGATGGCGTCGGTGTTGAGCTTGACGCCTTTCTGCGCGGCTTCGATGCGGCCACGCTGCGTAACGCCGAGATTGGCCCCTTCGCCGATCACCCGCGCGCGGATATCAGCGCCGGTGACACGGATCGGATCGTTGGCGCGATCGCCGACCTGGTCGTCGCTTTCCCCTGATGCGCGGATATAGGTGCCGATGCCGCCAAACCAGAGAAGGTCGACGCGTGCCTTGAGGATCGCCGTGATCACCTCGAAAGGCGTGGCCTGCGGCTTGTCGAGATCAAGCAAGGTCCGCACTTCCACTGCCAACGGGATTGCCTTGAGCGAACGCGAGAATACCCCGCCGCCGGGCGAGATCTTTGACTTGTCGTAGTCCTGCCAACTCGATCGCGGCAGGTCGAACAGGCGTTGGCGCTCGGCGTGGCTGGCGGCGAGATCGGGTGAGGGGTCGATGAAAATATCGCGGTGGTCGAAAGCCGCAACGAGCCTGGTCGCCGGCGAGAGCAGCATGCCATTGCCGAAGACGTCTCCGGACATGTCGCCGACGCCGACAGCGGTGAAGGGCTTGGTCTGGATATCCGTGCCGAGTTCGCGGAAATGGCGCTTGACCGCTTCCCACGCGCCGCGTGCCGTGATGCCCATTTTCTTGTGATCATAGCCCTGGCTGCCGCCGGAGGCGAAAGCATCGCCGAGCCAATGTCCCTTCTCCGTCGAGATCGCGTTGGCGATGTCGGAAAAGGTCGCGGTGCCCTTGTCGGCTGCGACAACGAGATAGGGGTCGTCGCCATCGTGCCGCACGGTGTCTTCGGGCGGCACGATGGTGTCGCCGTCGAGATTGTCGGTGAGTTCAAGCAGCGAGCGAACGAAGATGCGGTAGGCTTCGGTGCCTTCCGCCATCCAGGCCTCCCGATTGGAAGGCGGTGGCAGACGTTTGGGCACGAAGCCGCCCTTGGCGCCGACCGGCACGATGACGGCGTTCTTGACCTGCTGCGCCTTGACCAGACCGAGGATCTCGGTGCGGAAATCCTGCGGCCGGTCGGACCAGCGTAGTCCGCCGCGCGCGACCTTGCCAAAACGCAGATGAATGCCCTCGACACGCGGCGAATAGACGAAGATCTCGTAGAGCGGCTGGGGTGCAGGCAGCTCCTCAATCTTGCGCGCGTCGAATTTAACGGAGATCACCGGCCGCGGATGCCCGTCCGGACCGAGCTGCCATAGATTGGTGCGGATGGCGGCCTGCACCAGATTGGTGAAACGGCGGAGGATACGGTCTTCATCCAATGAGGCGACGGATTTGAGCTGCTCTTCAATCTCGGCGAGCAGGGCCGTCTCGCGCGCCGAGCGCTAGGCATCGGTCGCGGTGAGGCGTGGGTCGAAGCGAGCCTGGAACAGAGCGACGATGCTGGTGGTGATCGCGGTGTTCTTGCGCAGAGTCTCCCACATGTAGTCCTGAGTGAACGGGACGCGGATCTGATGCAGGTAGCGGGAGAGGGCGCGGATGGCCGAGACTTCGCGCCAGCTCAGGACCGTGCGCAGGATCAGCGCGTTGTATCCGTCGGATTCCGCGCGATCGCCCACTACCGCCATGATCGAGGCTTCCAGACGTCGGGCGAATTCCGCGGTGATGACGATCGGCTTGCCATCATTGGTCTCGATCGTCATGTCGTGCAGCCAAACCGGTGCAGGTGAGGGTGTGGCGCTCGGCCTGATCTCATAGGTGCGCTCGTTCACGACGCGCAGGCCGTGGTTTTCGATCACCGGCACCCGATACGACAGCGACAAGGGCGCGCCGCGCGAAAAGACCTTGAGGCCGAAGCGCGTCGGATCGTCGCCGTCGATGCGGTGAACCGAAAGTGCCACGGAGCGAGCGGCAGTGAGCTTTTCGATGATGGCGATATCGGCAATCGCCTGAGAGGTGTCGAAGACCTCGGTATAGCCGCCGGTAAAGGCTCGTGCATAACGATTGGCGATCAGGCGGGCTCGCATGCCGTCGGCGGTGGTCGCAAGCGCGGCTTTCAGCTTGTCAGCCCATGTTGCGGCGATGGCGCTGATTCCGGATTCGAGCGTGGCGCGCTCGATGACAGGCGTATCGCCCTCAAAGCGCGCAATGATGTAGTGGATGCGGGCAAGCGACCCTTCAGGGAAAGCTGCGTAGGAGGCTGCCACTTGCCCGTTATAGACCCGCGCCAGGAAGCCTGCGACGCGTGTACGGACGTCGGTGTCGTATTTGTCACGCGGAATGAAGGCGAGGATGGAGACGAAACGGTTGAATTTATCCGCGCGCGCCAGCGCGCGCACGCGGGGACGCTCATAGAGCGTCAGGATCTCCATCACGAAATTGTAGAGAGTCTCGACGTCGACCTGGACCAGCTCGTCGCGCGGATATTCTTCAAGGATATGCAGGAGCGCCTTGCCCGAATGGCTGTCCGGCTCGAAGCCGGCGCGTTCGAGCACCTGCGCCACCTTGTGGCGGACATAGGGAATCTGCCGCACCGAACGGGTATAGGCGGCCGAGGTGAACAGGCCGACGAGGCGCAATTCGCCGTCGAGCCGGCCGTCGGGCGTAAAGAGCTTGATGCCCACATAATCCATCCGGACGCGGCGATGGACGCGGCTGCTCACATTGGCCTTGATGACGATGAGCAGGGTAGGCTCTCGCATGAATGCGCGGATCTCCGACGTCATCACCACCATTTCGGCGCCGCGGCGCAGCACCTTCACATCGGGATCGCGCAGGATGCCGAGGCCTTCGCCGGTGGTGATGCCGTCCGGCGCGTCGCTATCCGGCGCGAAGCGGTATTCGCGCAGGCCGAGAAAAGTGAAATTGTCGGCGCACAGCCATTGCAGGAACTGGGTGGCTTCGGCGACCTCGTCGATCGGCATCGGCGGCGGATTGGAGCTGAAGGTCTTGATCGCCTGCTCGACGCGAGCGCGCATGGCGCGCCAGTCGGTGACGCAGGCGCGCACGTCGCTCAGCGTCTTGGTGAGGCCGTCGATCAGCTTCTGGCGGTCAGCCTCGGCGTCCAGGCGTGCGATGTGGAAGTGAATGAGGCTTTCGCGCTCGCCGTTTACCCCCTCGGGGAGCGTCTCGCCGTAGAAATGCAGCAGCTTGCCCTGCTCGTTGCGTTCCACGGCAATGATCGGATGGGCGACCAGCGTGACCTCGACGCCCTGCTCGGCGAGCTCCGCCATCGTGGAATCGAACAGGAAGGGCATGTTGTCGTTGAGTATTTCCAGCACGGAGATCTCGCGCCCGTCTGGCATCATCGGATTGATAACGCGGATGTCGGCACGATCAGCGGTACGCCGCTGCACATGTTCCCAGGCTTGTTCTGCCAAAAAGGCCAGCGACACGGCATCGTAGTTGGCGAGGTCTTCGATGTTGCTGTGGCCAAACAGAAGCTCGGCAAAGGCTCGTGGCGTCTTGCCCGGCTGCACGCTCCCGCCGGCCTCGTGGATCAGGGTTGCTCGGGCCTTGTCGTCACGCCACGCCATTAACGTCCTCCATTTCCCGCGCCGGCCGACCGCAGTCGCGATCGCCTGCCTGATTTCGGAGTGCACCTCTTCGAGCGCCGTCGTCTTGATCTCAGTTGATTGCGTAAGCCAAATCCTTGGCCGGAGCCTCGATAGCTCCTGATGTCCGATGTTATATCATCTTCGCGGGAGCAAGGGGTGAGCTGTCGTCAGCGCACCGATGGGCATTGCGGTGCAGCGTGAAGCCGAAATCGGTGCCGTCGACTCTCGCGGGCAGTCTGGAAAGCACAGGAATTTCAATCGCGTATGAATTCGCTGTTGATGGCGACCTGCGGGTCGCAGGCAAGGCGTCGGCTGGCTTCACTGCGCCCGCAGGCCTGGCGCACCGACGCGTCCGTTTTCCGATCGTTGTCACGCGCTACCGCTCGAGGAGGGGCGAACGGATGCTGAAGAACGCGATGTGTTGTTGTCAGCGGTCGCGACCTGAAGGATTGCGCAATGAGGCCGTAAGTAATGTCATCATCCACTTCGCGAAAGGGACTTGTTCATGGAGATGAACCGCAGCTAAACGGCTGGGTATTATGTCGCAGCCCGGAACGTGGCGCTCCTTGTGGGATTGAACTTCACACACGAAATGGAGTGCGACCATGAAGAGGTTAGCGATCACGTTGGCGGTCGGGGCTGCAGCGCTGATTGGTAGTTCGGCCGCAAATGCGGCGGATCGGCAGGCGGCGGCGAAGGCGGGCAGCTATGAGAGCCGGTCCACCGATCTGAGCGCTCGTGGAAGGGGCCATCACCACCATCACTACGGAATGCACCGTCATCACCACCACTACGGCTACCACCGCTACGGCTATCATCGCTATGGCTACCACCGCCATGGCTATTATCGCCCATACTACAACAGCTATGGATATCAGCGGCCGTACTACGGCGGCGGACCAGGTGTCACCTTCAGCTTCGGTACCGGCGGTTATCGCGGCTGGTAGCGGAGAAAGAAAGCCCGCGACGCGCGGGCTTTCTTCTTACATCTGGCTGACTTGATAAGCGCGAACCGTATCGGTGATCATCGCCGACCAGCGCAAAGACTAATCGGCGGCCAGAACGCTGTTAGGGGCGCTTCGCGATCGGGCTGGCTCCCGTCGAGCTGCATCACTCCCAGAGGATGCCGAAACGGCCGGTGCAGGTCCGTCCACGAAAGCCATGATCTTCGGCTGCACCCGCGATCCGTCTATCACCTCGAGCTGGCCGCAGCGGTTCAGCGTGTGCAGCTTCCTGCCTGGCCATGCAGGCCCTGGCTTAAGGGAGTGCCGAACGACCTGTCTGAACGTGGTCGGCGACAGTTCGAGAACTTCGGCAAGACCGAGCGCTGCGCCATATCCGTCGGAGCAATCCTGGACCGGCCGCCACAGGCTTCCATTGATGGTCACAAAGTTGCCCGCCGGCCGCGCGCTTGCGCGGTCCATCAGAACCGGATTGCTCGCATGTGGCAGCCAGGGTCCGAAGAGTTGCTCGGCATAAAAGATCGCCAACGTATCGGAATAGCCTCCGGTGCCGTCGCGCCAGGCGCCGAACAGATAGTACATGCCGTTGTGCCGCGTGATGGTCACGTCGGCCAGTTCAAGCCCTGACAGCAGCGTGCAGTGACGCTCCCATTTGTCCGGGAACCGAACGCATTTGTAAACCGCGACGTCCCGATGCTCTGTGCTCTCCGGGATCATCCAGAGTTCGCCATTGTCCTCGATCAGAAAGGGATAGGACAGATGCCATGGCTCTTCCAGCACGGGGACGACGTTTGCGACCGGACCGGTGCGGTCGAACTCGACCGCGGAAATGATGCCCTTGCCCACCCGGTGATCGAGATCTTCGAAGAAAACGAATGTCCTTCCCTTCCATTTGACGGGGAAGGGATCGGCGTAGAAATGATCTCCGGGATCCCCGAGCACTTTCCAGTCGGGCCCGGATAGATCTCCGGATCGCCACACGTCGGCATTTTCACTGTAGCGCCATCCGATGTGCCAATGAGGCGCATAGCAGCAAAGGCGATATATTTCTTTCGCGATCGATACGGCCAGGCCGCGCAGAACATAGGTGGCCGCCGGTCGTGGGGTGCTTTTGCTGGCTGACGAAGCCAGCTCCGGAACTAGTCTTGGCGCTCCTGACAGGATCGCTGTCAGCATGGTCAGGGTTCGCGCCATGACTGTTTCGAGCGCACCGCTCAAGCCGACTGCAATTTCTCCGGACGGATGACCGCGATCGAGCACCCTGCCGTCGAGTTCATTGACGATTTCGATAATCGGCAAGTCACCCGCGAGTATGGCTGCCAGCGCTGCAGTTTCCCCTGGTATCCCATTGAACTGCGGGCGCAGATATAGCCGGGCGGAGCAGTCCGGATCGCGGCCGGCGCGTGTAAAGTCGACAATCACGTCGGCCTTGCCGGCCTGGGCCTGCGACCGTTCCGGGATGACTTTCAGTTTGTCGGCGCCGCTGCGCTGGCCCCTCCGCAATACCATCCGTTCAAGTTCGAACAGCGCCTCCAAGCCAGCAGGCCGAGATTCCGAAGTTGTTGTCCACGCGATTTGAACCGGGACATCCCGGCCGCCGACGGACAGCGCCTCGCGGGACATCCACCGCCGTGCATGCTCGCGTTCGCAGCGAAATTCGATAATCATGTCCGGCCCATCTGCGCTCATGTGCCTAATGCGTGCCGATCAAACAGCCTGGCTGAGAATTTGGACGTATTCCTCCACCATGCTGTCTACCGAATAGCGCGACCTCAGGCCCTTGGCGTTTTGCCGCAGTTCGTCGCGCAACGTTCTGTTTGTTAAAATTGCGGAAACGGCGGCGGATAATTCCGCATTGTCCGAGGCATCGACAAAGAGCGCCGTGGGTTTTCCTTCAAACGACAGCACCTCTCGCAGAACGGGGAGATCGTTCACGACCGAAGGAACACCTGCGTTTGCAGCTTCGACCGCGGCGAGGCCAAAGGTTTCAGCTTGCGTCGGGAACACGAACACGTCGAGGCAGGCGAGAAAGTCGGCCATCCGCCGCGGCGGAATCTCGCCGACAAGATGCAATCTGTCGGATACTTTCAACTCGTCTGCCAACAGCCTTAGCCGTTCCTCGTCGGCGCCTTGGCCGGCCAGCGCGAGATGCCAGGACGGTTCACTGCCTAAGAGGCGTATTGCCGCATCGAGCCGTTTGTGGGGGTGCAATCTTGCAGCGCAACCGAGCAGCACGCGATCCGGCGGCAGTTTGAACTGTTGCCGCGCGACATCCTTCGGCAGATCAAGCGATTTGTCGTCGAAGCCGTGTGGGACATGCTTCATGCGCAATCGATAAGGGGCGGGGTAACGCGCGTACTCACGCTCCATCTCCCGCGAGTTGAGCGTTATGCAATTGTAGAAGCCGACGCTGCCCATGACGATGTCGGCGGCGCGGACCGGCCAGCTCATCGACATCGCCGATGAAACCTGGTTGGCGATAACCGGAGCGCGACTGACGAGGCGCGATACGCCTCCGCCGATCACATTGCCAAAATGCTGGAACGTGAGGACGACATCGGGTCTGATGGCCCTGATATGGCCGCCGAGCGTCCACAGCATGTGGAGCAGCGCCAGCGGATTTCCTGGCCGGTTCTGCGCGCAATAGAACGTGTTCGGCGGCTCGTCGAAGGAATCTGACTTGCGGAAGAAGAAGAGATTGAAGACCTCATAGCCGCGCGCCGTCAGGCCGGCACCAAGCAGCCTTGTGATCTCCTGAGCACCGGCGTTCTCCGCCTGGGTCTGCACCAGAACGACACGTCGCTTTGGCTTGATGCTGTTTGACCGATCGCGTGACGCTGCCGACGATCGTATCGGTGCCTCGCGCAATTCTGTGCTTGGCTGGTAACGGAACACGGATTCCTCAACGGTTGAGGGAGTGGGGATTCTTCCCCGATTTTCGCAATGCCTATCACGCGATGCTCGGTCCTACACCGGCCAGCGCACAATGGGGTTAATGCAGCGCATCTCGCTCACAGGGGAGATGTCGTTGCATCCGCGCGCAACATAGAGCCAGTTCGTTAACTAATTGGTTACGGCGTTGGCGAGAGAGGGTAACCGCCGATTAACCATAGATATTTACGTTGGGGGCAGGGCCACTGAACAGTGTCTGCCAGTTGAATTCGAGTCAAAACCCATGATGTTCGGTAGCCGCGCAGGCCCGAGACGTTCCGGTCAGACGGAGCCCACGGCGGCGTCGTGGGAGGCTCCGCGTCCGCCGCCTGGCACCGGACCCGCGGAACGCGTTAAGGGATTGCTAACCTTCTCCGGCATGCTTTCCTTTCTGCGGGAAAACGGTCGACGCATCTTGATGCTCGCGCTGGCCATCTTCGCCATTGGTGTCATCGCTCTGTTGCTGATTCCGGTTCGGTATGCGGCC
The DNA here is from genome assembly GCF_059512365.1 of Bradyrhizobium sp. Ses1. NCBI lineage: Bacteria > Pseudomonadati > Pseudomonadota > Alphaproteobacteria > Hyphomicrobiales > Nitrobacteraceae > Bradyrhizobium > Bradyrhizobium sp. Ses1. Next base: position 120,875 of record NZ_JCAMOQ010000016.1, on the reverse strand, counting down.
ACAGCGCTGGTCGTTGTCGATCCCCGAGAGCAGCGCGTGACCACGGATCAGGACGTGTTGCCGGGTATCGGCCAGGATGCCGCCGCGCTTCAGAGCCTGGTTGAAATCGCCAAGTCCGATGGCTTCCTCCGCCCGCTTATCGAGCAGCTCAAGGTTCGAGAGGATGAAGACATCGCCGGCGGTCAATCCGACACCACGCGTCTGCTCGAAAGATTCCGCAACCGGCTCGATATTTCCCGCCGTGGGCTCACCTACGTTATCGGCTTCAAATTCACTTCGAACCGTCCGGAGCGAGCGGCTTACTACGCCAACGCCATAGCTGAGGCGTTCGTCGCTAACCAGGGCCGTGTCCGCACTGAGGCGACCGACGAAGCAGCCGATTGGCTCAGTGGCCGGCTCAAGACGTTGAATGACCGGCTGAGGACATCAGAGGATGCCGTTGCCGCCTTCAAGCTCGAGCACAGGATCGTCAATGCCGGCAAGGACGCCACGACCCAGCAATTGCGCGTTACCGATCTGACGCAGCAGGTTTCAGCCGCTCGCGCTCGTACCGAAGAAGCAAGGGCTCGCTACGAGCAGGCGCAACGCGACCTCAAAGCGAATGTCGATGGGCCGGTTCGACAAGACCTGCTGAGTGCCCTGCGAGCTCAGAGGTCGGCGCTCAACGACCAGATCGCGCAGAAACGCGCGGTGTTCGGCGATCGCCATCCTGACCTCGTCATATCATACAGCCAGTTGAACGATCTCAACAGGCAGATTGAGATCGAGCGGAAGAAGAACATCGAAACTGCAAAGTCTGAATATGAGGCCCAACGCGAGCAACAGAGATCGCTGGAAGATCAGTTGAAGGCGGTCGAATCGCAGATACTGGTCGACGGCCAGGCGCTCGTCAGACTGCAGGAGCTGCAGCGCGACGCGGAAGCCAATAGGAATATCTACGAGCAATTTCTGTCGCGGTCCAAGACCACCAACGAGCAGCGCCTGCTGCAGAGCTCGCAGACCAAGATCGCTTCGCTTGCCATTCCACCGCTTCGTCCGACCCGGCCGCCGCTCGCATTGCTCCTCGCCGTGCTTGCGATTGCCTCGATATTGATATCGACGGCGGCAGTTGCCGTACCGGACATTAAGAACATTCTAGAGAAGCCCACTGCGAAGGTTCGCCGGGCAAATTCACCTTCGCTCCAGCCCGAATTGCCCCAGGCGGCATCACCACCCCAGCCCGAATTGCTGCCGAAGCTGCCGGTCTGGGCCCGCATTCCCGACCTGCCGGCACGGGAATTCACCAGAAGCGTCTGGCAAAAGCCGATTGCGGCAGCCGCCGAGCTCGATCTGAGTGCCTACCTGCGCTCGCTGATCGGGAAAATCGACGAGTTGCCGGGATCCGGTGGCAAGGTAGCCCTCGTGATGTCGACCGAGAACGGCGCGGGAGGCAGCACTGTCGCACGATCGCTCAATCGGTCGGCCGTGAACAAGGGGATGCTGAGTGTTCTGATCGAGCTGCAATCGGATCTGTCCGCTGCAAAGCCGGTTGCGGCCGACCGGCAGGAGCAGGGCATCACCAAGACAGATCTTCGCTCTGTCAGTGTGCTCTTGAGTGCCGGCACGCAAACAGGCGCGCTCCCTGCCGACGACATTCGCAAGGAGTTCGATCTGATCGTCGTCGACGCATCGTCTCTTGCTGCACAACCCGACGTGAGGACGCTGGCGGCCCATGCCGATCTGATCGTCGTGGTCGTTCGCGACGGAGCTGCCGCTCCGGCGGCAATTCAGCGGGCTGCGGCTGGCTTGTCGAAGTCCGGCGCGGTGCCGATGGGGCTTGTCGTCAATCGCGTATCCATCAGTTCCGTCATTGCTCAATCTCAGCGCGAGACCTTGGGACTGGCGGGCTGAGTTACCTCTAATCCTTCTAATCCTTCGAGTCTGCGGCACGAACCGGATACGGTTCGGCTTTCGAGGACAAGCGGCGAGAAAGTACCAGGATCGAAGCATCAACGCCGGTGCGGCGGCGGCACAGGACGTTGAGGGCGATGGTGGCGACCGCCAGCGAAACAGTGGCCGAAATCGCGGCGCCGAGCACGCCGAGCCAGGGAATTAGAACGAGGAATCCGATCAGCCGCAGCACGACGTTCCCGGCGATGACGGGAACATAGTCACCCTCATGGCCGGTCACCTGCAGGATGGCTGCGGACGGACCACCAGCTGCCTGAAAAGCCGTTCCGAGCGCAAGCACGATCAGTACCCATTGCTGGGCTGCGAAATGAGGTCCGAACAGGCCGAGAAGATGGGGTGCGCCGATCCAGACAAGGACGAGCCCGGCGATGACGCAAAGCGCGGTCACCTCCGCCATGAGCTGCAGCGTGTGGCTGAACTCTTGATGATTTTTACTGAAGTAGAGCGAGGGCAGGCGGCGCGCTCCGAAACTATAAAGTGCGGCAGAGAGCATGGCGAAGATGTTCGCCAGACGGGAGGCGGCAAAATAGATGCCGGCCGTGGCCGGATCCAGCATCCAGTAAATCAGGATCACGTCGAAGTACTGATTGGCCGCTTCAAGAATGGAAGAAACCCAGTAGCGAAGCGCGCTCGATCTCCAGCGTGAGTTCTCCGAGCGCGGCGGCACATCGCGCAAATTCGGCAGAGCGCGTGCGATCGAAAGGACCTGAACGACGAGCCCCATGGCCATGGCGACCGCCATCACGGTAAGCAACTGTTCGGGATCGAGTCGCGCATGGCCGAACAATATCGCTACTAAAAACAGCACGACGACGACCCGCCAGAAAAACTCCCGATTGCCTTCCCCCATCAGAATGCTGATGAGCGATCGTGCAATCTGGCTGCCGAGCATCAGCCCTGCATTCACGGCCGTAAAGGCGGATACGGCCAGGATCAGCAGCCACGTATCGCCCCGCACGCTCGCGCCCGCCGCGATCGCGGCAATGACGACCATCATCCCAATGGAGGAGATCTTCAGGCTCGATAGCAGCACACCTTTGGCGAGATCGGCCTGTTCGCGCACCTGGTACTCGTTCAAGAAACGAACCAGGAGCAGTTCCTGGCCGACCAGCCCCACGACGGATGCGATCTGAGCGACGGAAAGCCACATCGCGAAAGCGCCGAACGCATCCGGCGACATGGTTCGTGCTGCCAGCGAGAACAGCGCAAACGCAAGGCCGCCGCTGCCAACCTTCAGAAGGATGGTCCCGGCGACACCGCGCGTCACGTCGCGTCGCATCAATTGGAGAATGGATTCGATCATGCGAAGTACAAGGCATCTTTCCTTTCAAGATGCTCGTAGCAGACAATGGCCCAGTGCCTAACACGCACGCGAGCCGAGAGTGTTAATGTTCGGCACCTAAGATTTCGTTCTCCCCACCCGGTAAATGCACCGGCGCAAACTTGCCCTCTCCGGCGGACCTGCGGCCTTGCTCTATTGTGGAACGCCGCTGTCCCGACTGTCTTCAGACAGGGCAAACGATGGTTTCCCAGGATCGCCGCTGCGGCGGCACGAAGATGATTGCCGAAGCCAAATCTGCACAGCCACCGGCCGTTTGCACGTAAATGACCTGCTGACCTGACGATAAACAATGGTTCACCCTAGTGCTGAGTAAGCGGGAAATAGATTCCACGATACTCTTTGAGCAAGGCGCGTGCCGGGACGTCGCCAGATCTGGACTAGGCCGCGGGCGTTAACTGCGATGCTCAAAAATGATCGTGCCGGTTCGGCGAAGTGGATATCAGGCGAGAAAATTGCAGTTCGGCCGGTATCAATCGTCAGAGCCGGCAAACATGATGGTGAATGAGGTGATACAACCGATCGCGGAAGAGGGACGTGAAACCATCACCACGGACGTAGCGATTGTCGGCGGCGGGCTGGCGGGATCGCTCGCGGCGGCAGTCCTCGCCAGGGCTGGCTACCAGGTCGTCCTGATCGACAAGCGAGCGGTTTATCCGGAAGAATTCCGCGTCGAGAAGATCGCCGGCCGACAAGTCGATGTCTTTCGCAGGCTGGGTTTCATCCGCGAACTCGAGGCGGTCGCGTGCGCATACGACCGCGTGATTAATATCAGAGAAGGCCGGGTGGTCGACGTCAGTGCCGGCCAAACCTACGGCCTTCCCTATGCGGACCTCGTTGGCCTGGCACGACGTCTGATGCCGGGTCATTCCGGCTTCATTGTCGACCAGGTGACCGCTGTGAGCTGCAGCGATGACGTTCAGCATCTCGTTTTGGCGTCCGGAGCGCGCGTCACTGCGCGTCTCGTTGTCCTGGCGACGGGTATGGCCGGAGCTCTTGGATACGGCCTCGGAATCACGCGGCGCATTCTCGCCGAGCGTCATTCGGTTTCGTTCGGCTTCACGATTGCCCGTCCGGACAATTTGCCGTTTGAATTCGAGGCGCTCACCTGCTATGGCGAACGGGCCATCGACGGCGTCGACTATCTCAGTTTGTTTCCGGTGCGGGGTGGCATGCGGGCAAACCTGTTCATGTTTCGCGATTCGACCGATCCGATCATGCGCGAGCTGAGGCGGCAGACCGGATCAACGTTGCTGCGGCTCATGCCGGGATTGCAGTCCTATCTCGGAGATTTCAGCGTCATCGGTCAGGTGCAGAATTGGGTGATGGACCTGTCTGTCGCCGAAGGCCATCTGCAGCCGGGCGTCGTGCTGATTGGCGACGCGTTTCAAACCAACTGTCCTGCAGCCGGCACCGGAGTGAGCCGTCTTCTGGTGGATGTCGAGCGTCTTTGCGTGGAATATGTGCCGCGCTGGTTCGAAACCGGCGGCATGGGCAAGGACAAGATATCGGAGTTCTACTCCGATCCGGACAAAGTGGCTGCCGACCAACACTCCCTGCAAATGGCGCGTTTTCGGCAGGCACTGACGTCGAGCAGCGACATAAGATGGAACGTGCGGCGCAGGGTGCATTTTCTTCGTCGCAATATCACCTATCGGGTCGACGGTATCAGGCCGGGATGGATCGCACGTGTCCGTGGCGCGCTTCGTGCCTAGTGAGCAGGTTTAAGCTCAGGTACGGACCGGCCGCAGCTTGAATTCGGCCATCCGCTTGGCGGCCAGTTTGATCCAGGGCGCCTGTCGTAACGCGAACAGAGCAAGGGAGCCGGCGACGCTACCCGCCTGAGTCACGCTCGACAACGGCGAGGGCTGGCCGCCAAACATCTTCTTGTACGGTTCGTCGCCAATGGTGAAGTCCAGGATCTGATCCCCGCGCTCGATGCAATCCCTGGCGACTTGTTCGAACATCAGCGCGCCAATGGATTGGCTCTTGTATCCCGTGATGTCGAATGCGCTCATAATGACGAGGAAACGGCCGCGGTGGCACAATCCCAGCACTGCCGCAATCAGGTTGCCGTCCATTTTCATAGTGTAGAGACGAACAAAGGCCCTGAGGCCGCGGAGCGCCACGGTGGAATAGAAGTCGAAATATTCGGGACGCTGCAACAGGTCGCCATCGCCCTGGGCTCGAAACCGCGGGCCTCGAAAGTTCTTCATCATCTCCATCGCGGCCATGATGGATGCATCGTCGTCGCAGCATGAAAAGCTCAACGCGCCCTTCTTTTGTAGCTGACGCAGCTTCTTTGCGAGTTCTTTCTGATAGGAGCGGCTCAGCGCGCCCGCCCGCCATTGCTCGAACGGGGCGACTAGCGCTGTCGCGTAGGCATTCATCTCCATGACCGTACGGCGAGGCGCTGCAAGAAGGTTCTCGATCGGCATTCTTCCATCAGGAAGCTTGCACATACGCAAGAAGTCGAACGGCCTGACAAGCCTGCGGAGCGTCAGGCAGGCATCCTCGTCCTGGAGCAGTTCGGAAAATATCTCGGCCGTGCACACAGGGGTCAGATAATCGGACACGCGGAGGTCAGCGAATTCAACCGTCCGCATCGGCCCACGCGGCACCCGCATCAAAGGCAGCACCATCGCCAGTTTTCCGGTCGCGCGACGGCGGACCGTGACGATCAGGGGTTTTGCTGCCGCGACGGGCGCGAGCTTGCGATATAGCGTGTCCAGCCACACCGGATGCTGGAACGCCGTGGCGTCCGAGCCAGCAAACAGTTCGGCGTATTCTTGAGACAAAAAATCAAATGCGTTTTCGATGCAGACATCGAACGCGTCGCTATTATTCTTGTTCATACGTGCGACAGACAAACCGGACTTTTTCGAAAATGCCGGCCGAGCCGGAGCTGCGACCTTCTAGCACACGCAGATTGGCGGAGACACGGGCCGAGTGCGATCTGTATTAATGTATCGTGGTTGCCGCCCGCTGCGCGGACTCCTACCAAATGTCTTGATCGCGGGCCGACCTTGCCACCGCCGCGCGACGTGTAACGTTTTGTTATGGTTAGCGAGCGCTCCACACCTTTGCGAATAGTTAACCAGTTCGCGCAGCGTCGAACCGTCGCGCGGACTCGGGGGCGCCGATGGACTGCATATTGCAGTTGGAGTGGACAACGATAGAGATCTCCAACTGAAGTGCTTGAATCATGATGAAAGAGCTGATTTCCGGCCCGATTTCGATGTCAGGGGACGCGGACGAACGCAATTGGCGTGTCGGTTTCGGTCGGACTGTCTCAACCGTCCGGATTTGCGACACCTCGCGGGGAGCGGCGATGCAGTCGTCGACGGGCGCAGCTTCACGCCGTGAAGCGTCAGAGAAAGACAATGTGCGCGAGCGTCGCGCGAACCTCATCGGCAGGGCGGCCACCGCCGAGATCCCCCGCGTCACGGTCGGAGGGCTTCGGCTCGCCGTACTCGATCTCGAGCAGACCGCCGATTTCATGATCGAACAGGTTTCGCCAAAACGCCGCGCTGGCCGTCCGCTCTATCTGACGTCGGCGAATGGCGAGGTGGTGGCACGCTGCTCGACCGAGCCGATGACGGACCGCCTGTTCCGCGCCGCCGACCTCATCAATGCCGACGGACAGCCGCTGGTCACGGTGTCACGGTTCAAGTCATCGCAGCCGCTGCCGGAGCGGGTTGCCACAACCGACCTGTTCCACGTCGTCGCGCGCAAGGCCGAGGCGGCCGGGCTCTCCTTCTACATGTTCGGCGCTGACGAGGCGGAGAATGCCGCCGCTGTCGCCAATGTCCGCAGGATGTATCCGAAGCTGAAGATCGTCGGCCATTCGCATGGCTATCTGCGCGGCGACGCGCTACGTGCCAAGGTCGACGAGATCAATGCGTTGGCGCCCGACTATCTCTGGGTCGCGCTCGGCGTGCCCTATGAGCAGGCCTTTGTCGAGGAGTTCACGCCACGGCTCTCCAATGTCGGTGTCATCAAGACCTCGGGCGGGCTGTTCAACTTCCTCTCCGGCAGCCGCCGCCGCGCGCCGCAATGGATGCAGAATGTCGGGCTGGAATGGGCCTGGCGGATCTGGCTCGAGCCGCGCCGGCTGTTCTGGCGCTATCTGACTACCAATCCGCGCGCGCTCTATCTGCTATTTAACCGGAGCCATTCCACGCCAACCGAGCGCGACTGACGCTGCGTGCCGTGCCGAGCGGTTGCAATAGCAAATAATTAACCGCGCTTCACGAAGCTCATTCCATGACCGGAGCACAAATTCAGGTGGATGCGGGCGCGCTTGACGGCGCGATCCCGCACATGCGCGGTGTCGACATCGAGCGGGCCGCAAAGGCCATCATGAATTGGTCCATCACCATCAATGTGGTGGCATCGATGGGGACCCTCAACACTGCCCTATTGGCGGTGGAACAGACCTATCTGCAGCAGTTCGCTGCGCTGTCGATGTGGATTGTGCTGATTTATGCAAGCGCGTTTGTGCGACCTAATCTGCGGCTCGGGTTCAACCCCGACTTGATCGGGATCGTTTCATTCTATGTCCTTGCCGCCATTTCCGTGTTTTGGACGAACCTGAGCCTCGCGGCCATCATGAAAAGCGCGGCTCTTGCAATAACGACCCTCGGCGCATTCTGTCTTATCACGCGACTGGATATTGACGACATTGTCAAATCGGTCACTCGGGGCCTCCTGGTACTGGTTGCGGCATCCGCTTTGTTCGCCGTGTTCGTGCCGGACATAGGAGTTGACAGCAGTTGGATGCACAACGGCCAATGGCAAGGTGTTTATGAGTCAAAGCAAACACTAGGCTTCGTCGGAGCCTATCTCATGTTCTTTGCCTATTATCGAAAGACGACAGGGCAAAGATGGCTACCCTTCCTTGTCACGTTCTTGCTCGCTTCAACGTGCGTCCTGGCTTCGGGCTCGCGAGGCGCCGGTGCGGTGGCGTTGGCGGCCTGCGGATTGCTGTTCACCTCCTTGCGGTCGGTGAATTGCATGAAAGTCTATGCGGTGTTGCCCTTTGTCATGTGCATCATGGCGGGCTTGCTGATCCTGTATTTCTACGTGACCGGATACGACTCCATCCATTTGTTTGACACGACGATCGACTTCACGGAGAGAACCTTCATTTGGCAGTACGCGATAAGCCACTTCGACGATGCGCCCTTGCTTGGCTTTGGAATAAACGGATTTTGGACGACCCAATCGATCTATGATTATTTCGAGCAGAATCACGGTTGGGTGCTCGACAACTACCACAGCGGCTACATCACCATTCTCATGGAAACGGGGCTTTTGGGTTATTTGCTTTTTGCGGCAAGCGTCTTCCTGTTTTCGAACAAGGTGCTCCATCTGATTTCATCCCGATCGATCGATCGGTTTCATTGTGCCCTGATCATAGGGTTCTCCGTCCTCAGTTTTCAGACCAATTTTACGGAGACGATATTCCTCCGTTCCACGATGTTTACATCGGTGCTGTTGCTGGTCTTCTTCCTCGCAACCTGTCGGCCGGTGCTGCCGGAAGATCACGGCGATCGTGAGTTGGCGGAGCAATGATCGGCACACTTGCCCGCCGGCCAGCGGCCCTCAAGTTCCTCCTGCTGGCTTTCGTCTTGGCAATGTGGATCCCGCGAGCCTACGGATCCGAGCAGATCGCGTTTCGCGACGTCGCGGGCTTGGGACGCGGCATCAATATCCTGGGATATGACGGCATCTGGGAGGGCGCCGAAAATGCCCCATTCCGTTTGGAGAACCTGACCGCAATTCAAAGGGCCGGCTTCTCACATGTCAGAATCAATTTGTTCGGCTTCAAGCATATGGATTCGGATAACATCCTTGATGAAGCCGTCTTGAAGCGCCTCGATAGAGTTATCGAAGAGGTTCTTGCAAGGAAGCTCATTCCCATTCTGGATGAGCACGACACCGATTTTTGCCAGCGTTATATCTCGCGATGCGCCGACAAGCTCAAATCATTCTGGAAGCAGATCGCGTCGCGCTATGCAGGGAAGTATCCTGCGCTTGTATTCGAAATTCTGAACGAGCCTGGGGGACATATGACCTCGGCCGAATGGAACTCACTTCTCAATGAATGTCTCGGCATTATCAGGGTTGCGAACCCTGAGCGAACTGTCATTGTCGCTGTTCTCAACACCGACGATGCGCCTATTGACGAGTTGACTCTGCCGGCCGGTGACAGAAAACTGATCGTGACTTTTCACTATTACGCGCCGATAAGGTTTACCCATCAAGGCGCGCCATGGTCGCGAACATTCTCGACGATTGGACCCCAGGATTGGGGTGCCCGCGAGGACGAAGCGAGAGTTGTCGCTGATTTCACCAGAATCAATCTTTGGTCACGCCGCGAGAAACGTCCGATCTATCTCGGCGAGTTCGGGGTTTATGAGCGCGCGCCATCTGAAAGCCGCCAGAGATACTTGTCGTTCGTGGCGCGAAACGCTGACCGATTTGGCTGGGCATGGGCCTACTGGCAATTCGACCACGATTTCGCTGCGTTCGATAGCGTCCGTCAAATGTGGAATCGGGACATTTTGCGCGCTCTCATTCCGTCGGGGCAGTGAAGCATAGTCGCAGGTTTGGAGAAGAAAAATTGAGCGGAAGCGCGGAGAGCCGAGCCAAGGATGACGTCGCCGCCTATCGGGCCGTCGAACTGATCTACCATTCCTATCTCACGGGCCTCATCCTGATGCTATCGTCGCGCGCCGGCGCCGCGCGAGCGGCGGAGGTGGTGTTTCGGACCTTCCGACGCCAGCAACTGGCCCGCTTTGTTCCGGGATTGAAAAAGCTCGGGCTCGACAAGCTTCCGCACGCGGTCGCGTGCGCGCAATACCATTATCTTTCAAACCAAGTCGGCGGCGTTAAGGTCGAATATGTTTACGAGAGCGACCAAAAGGCCTGGGTACGATATCCGCCGCCGCGGTGGATCTGGTCGGGCACCGCGATCTGCGGCATTCCGTCGGAAGTGTCGCGCGCGATGCTGCGCGGATGGCACGCCAATAATGGCGTCGTCCTCGGTAATCCGCGGCTGGGCTTCGTCTGTACGGGCCAAACGGTCGACGGACAGCCCGGCCTGGAAGGCTACTACAAGGAGTGGGATCACGACCTCACACCCGATGAACGGCTGCAGTTCTCGCCCGGCGAGCAATGTCCCCCGTTTCGGGTCGATCTTGCGCCACGGCTTGCCGAAAACACCTGGCCCGAAGGGCGCCTTCAAAAGGTCCTGCGCAACTACGCGATGGAATACATCACGTCGATCGTGCCGGAAACCATCGCGGTGCTCGGTCCCGAGGAGGGCGGCCATCTTGCCGGCGCTGCGGCGCGGCTGGTCGGGATGCACACCTTTGACGACGTTGCATCGCTGCTCGGTGGTGTCGGTCCCGGCGCCGAGGGCTTCGCCAGCGCCTTCGCGCGCATTGCCCGTGGGCAGGGCGACGACGCCGAGTTGCGCGTGCAGGGCGCGACCGCGATGGTACGGCAGACCTCATGGCGCCTGATGGCAGAGCGCGGGCCGATGTCTCCCGCGGTGTTCGATGCCTGGAACGAGCTCTGGGTCGGCGCCGCGCTCGCGCATGATCGTTTCATGCGCGTCGACATGACGGAGCGCCGCGATCGCGGCGATCCGTCCTGGTGCTGGCAATTCCGGTGACGAGGTGGCGGGCGCCCAGCCTGACGATCGGCGGCCTAACCTCGCTTCCTTGATACTCTATCGAACGCGAGGCTCGTTGCGACGCCGAGCAGGCTCCAGAACAGGAGTCCGGTGAGCACGACGGTCACCACGAACTGGTGCGAAAGGGACGCTGGCACTTCGGCATGAGACTCGGGTGCAACAGGGGCGCCGACGAGATGCGGGATGACAATGAGTATGACCCCGAGAACCGCAGCCCACGGCTCCGAGCGCAGGATCAGGAGGTAGAGCGCTGATGCTGTCAGAGCGGCGGTTGCGATCCACCAGATTTGCCGCGCGGTGAGATCGGCGACCGGCAGGCCCGGCAACTCGGGAGGGAGGCCAAGACCAGGCGCCGCGACAAAAACGGCGAACCCGGCAAGGCCCCAAAACAGACCTTCGCGCCAATGGACCGGTCGTTGCCGAAGCGCATAGATGCCGGTGAGCAGGAGGCCGAAGCCGATCGCGGTAAGGACGTTGGCGGCGACGGTGAGGGCGCTGCGCTGGAAGCCCTCCTCGGGCTCCCATTCCGCATCGTGATGATGGTCTGCTTCAGCGCTGCCGGCGTGGGAAGCCTTGTGGTGTGCATCGGCCGCAGCCTTCTCGAAGACCTCGCTCTTCTGGAGCAGCGGCACCGTTCCGAAGAACTGAACCACCGATATCAGCGCGCCGACGATCAATCCGGCAAGCGATGCCGCAAACACGATCGATCTGAAGACGTGCATCTGTCGTCAGTGACAGGGGAAAGCGTTGGCATGGCGCACGTCGTGGGCGGCGTTATGGACGGCGCTGATGTGCGAAAAGCCGACCATGCCGACGACGAACAAACCAAGAGCCATCGCCAGAACGGCCTGAACGATGACATTCGTTCCGGTGGCAACGGTGGTAAAATTGGCTGATTGCGTCTGCTGCATGATGATCCTCGTTCGGCAAGTCATTCTAGCCCACGGCATCATCAGATGCGACCGAATTTTTTAGCCGGCGACGGACGTCGCGGCTGGTGAGATGAAAGTTGTCCGTTTCCCGGATGCTTCTCGCGGCCAGTTTGGCGCGGGCCGCCGCTTCGAACGAATCCCGGTGTATCAGGTAGAAATCGATGCACTGCTGTGACGAAGGCATGCAGCCCAGCAGCGTCCGGAATGCGCGCCGGTGCATGACGCATATGCCCATGTGTCCGGAGGGACGGAATGCCAATGAATCGATGTCGCTGCGCCAGATCGGTTCGCCTTCGTCAGACATCGACGATTCACTCGAACATAGGCGCAGATCACATGGCCGACCGGATGACGGCAGCAACGCCGAGCAGGAAGCCAACCTCGAACACCTGCTCGATGGCCCCGAGTACGTCGCCGGTATAGCCGCCGATCGATCGTCGCGACCACAGCGTGACCGCAACTGCCAGTGCGATGCCGCAAGCGATGCCGCCAATAAGCGCGATCGGGGCATGCGTGTCGGAGGTCGCGGCGAGCGGTGCCAGCGCGAGCAGCACGACGATCGTCGCGAAACCGATTTCGCCTGCCCGGAGCGGAGAGGGCGCATAGGCCACCTTCATCGCGGAGGTGTTACCCGCATATTTCATCCAGCCGATGATCGGCAAGCCCACGGCGCGACCGCCGGCTCCACTTGCAATCAGCGCCGCCGCACCAATCCACGGCGGCATCTCGGCGACCGCCGCGACCCGCAATGCGACCGCGAAGATCAGCGCGAGCGTGCCATAGGTGCCGATCCGGCTGTCCTTCATGATGGTGAGACGCTGTTCGACCGTCCAGCCGCCGCCCAAGCCATCAGCGGTGTCAGCCAGGCCATCCTCGTGGAACCCACTGGTGAGAAGGACGCTTGCCAACACTGCCATGAGCGCCGCGATCACTGGTCCTAATACGAGCGAGCTCAGCAGAAGAGCCGCCGCCGAAACCAAACCGACGATCGCACCGACCAGCGGGAAAAACTGCGCCGAGCGGACCAGCCACTCGGAATCAGGCGCATCGTTCGAAGCGCCGACAGGAATGATGGTGAGGAATCGGACCGCGTCGCGAAAACGATCCAGGCTCATCTAGATCCTTCCTTCCAGCACATCGCTGAGGTCGGCGACGTCGGTCAGCAGGCGGGACGCGGCGCGCACCAGCGGGACCGCCAGTAGTGCGCCGGTGCCCTCGCCAAGTCTCATGTCGAGAGCGAGCAACGGCTGTGCCTGAAGTGCCGCCAATACGATGTCGTGACCTTTCTCGGCCGACCTATGCGCGAAGACGCAATAGTCACGCGTCGCCGGCGCCAGCCTGACGGCGACGAGGGCGGCGGCGGACGAAATGAAGCCGTCGATGACGACCGGACGGCGATGTGCCGCTGCACCAAGCGCGGCGCCTGCCATCATCGCGATCTCGAGGCCGCCGAATTCCCGGAGTACCTCGAACGGCGCGGTCGCATCGCTGCGATTGGCTGCCTTGTGGATGGCGGCGCGCTTGCGGGCCATGCCTGGCTCGTCCTGGCCTGCGCCGACGCCGATGCAGTCATCGAGCGGCGCGGGCGCCAGCCGATGCACCAGCAGCGCGGAAGATGCGGTGTTGCCGATTCCCATTTCGCCGAGCGCGACGATGTCGGCCCCAGCATCGATTTCACTGGAAGCTATGGCAAAGCCGGCCGCGAGCGCCTTGTGCGCGTCCTGGGCCGACATCGCTGCCTCACGCGCAGAATTCGCGGTGCCGGTCCGAATCTTGATGCTGAGGAGATCGGGATGGGAAGGCAGCTCGCTGGCGACGCCGGCATCCACGATGCGGATCCCGACATCTGACGCGGCCGCAAAGGCGTTGGCGCTGGCTCGGCCTGCGAGATAAGTCCTCACCATCGCGGCCGTCACGGCGGACGGATATTGCGAAACGCCTTCTTCCGTCAATCCGTGATCACCAGCGAATACGAGCAGAACGGCGTTTTGCAGCGCTGCGGCGGATGGATGCGCGATCATGCCGAGTTGCACCGCCAGGTCTTCGATTCGTCCCAGTGAGCCCGGCGGCTTGGCTTTGCCGTCGATTCGCGCGCGCATCGTTGCGGCAAGCGTCTGATCGAGCGGAGCGATTGCGGGAATTTGCCAATCGGATGGGATTTGGAAGGTCATGGGCTCCTCGTGCGCGCCTTAAGTGACCGAAGCAAACGGGCGGGTCAACTGCGGTTGACCGCCGTCGCGGGGACAGCTAGCGTGGCGGCGATGGTCCTTCCTTCGGGAAGGTGAAAAAGGGAAGTCGGTGCAATGCCGACGCTGCCCCCGCAACTGTAAGCGGCGAGCCAAAGCCGAGGCCACTGGGATGACCGGGAAGGCGGCGAAAGGCGACGACCCGCGAGCCAGGAGACCTGCCATCGCGCATTGTGCTTTGGAGGTTCGTCGGGCGGGGTGCACCGGACGGAATGAGTTCGATGGTCTTCCACCGTCGAACGCGATCCAACAAAGCTCGCGGCCGTCATGGGCCTGACTTGAGCATCGTGATGGATCGCAACGACGTCGATCAGCAAGATACTGATTCTCGCCCGGGCGAATATTTGCCGCCGACTGCGCCCGGCAGTCCCGTCGTCGTGAGCGTATGCGTCACCTGCAAGACGTCGGAGGGCGTGTTGGCCGGGCCCGCCATGTTCGACGCGATCCGGGTCGCTACAGGCAAACGCGACGCGGCCGTTCAGGTCCGGCGCGTGCAGTGCTTGAGCGTGTGCAAGCGGCCGACCACGGTCGCGGTTTCGAGCTCGGATGGTTACACCTTCCTCTTCGGCGATCTCGAGCCCGAGGGCGCTGGTGCCGTCGCGTCTTTCGTCGATTCCTATCGCAAATCGACCTACGGCCTGGTGCCGTGGCGCGAGCGCGCCGAGATCCTGCGCAAGGGGATGGTGGCGCGGCTGCCGCCCGTTCGCTGGTCGCCCGAAGATGGCAGCGCTCCGAAATGACTGATCTCTCGACCACGCTGGTACTGGGCGGCGCACGCTCGGGCAAATCGGCTTTTGCCGAGCGAATGATTGCCGAAAGCGGCCTTGCTCGCGTGTATCTGGCAACAGCTACCGCAGGCGATGGGGAGATGCAGGACAGGATCGCGCATCATCGCAGCAGGCGCGGTTCGGATTGGACGACCGTGGAGGAGCCGTTGGCGCTCATCGATGTCCTTACGCAGGTATCGCGACCCGGCTGCGCGGTCCTGGTCGATTGCCTGACACTCTGGCTCTCCAACTTGATGCTCGCCGGGCGTGACCTCGATGTCGAGGCGAAACGGCTCGCGGAATTTCTAGGCGTCGCCGCAAACCCCGTTGTCCTGGTGTCGAACGAGGTCGGTCTCGGCATCGTGCCCGAAACCAGGCTCGGCCGCGATTTCCGCGATGCGCAGGGCCGTCTCAATCAGATGGTCGCCTCAAGCGTTCCCAACGTCGTGTTCGTCGCGGCCGGCCTTCCGCTGTGGCTCAAACGTTCCCTTAAGGAGTCCTGAAATATGTCCCGTGTTCCAGTCACCGTGCTCACCGGTTTTCTCGGTGCCGGCAAGACGACACTGTTGCGCTCGCTTCTGACGCAAGCCGACGGCCGCCGCATCGCCGTCATCGTCAACGAGTTCGGAGATGCCGGTTTCGACGGCGGTCTTGTCGAGGAATGCGCGGCCAAGGCCTGTGCGCCCGGCGACATCGTCGAGCTGACCAATGGCTGCATCTGCTGCACGGTCGCCGACGATTTCATTCCGACCATGGACAAGCTGCTGACGCGCGACGAGCCGCTGGACGCGATCGTGATCGAGACCTCAGGCCTCGCGCTGCCGCAGCCACTCTTGAAGGCGTTCGCGTGGCCCGCGGTCCGCACGCGCGCAACCGTCGATGGCGTGGTGACGGTCGTCGACGCGTTGGCGCTATCGGAAGGACGCGTCGTGCTCGACGAACATGCGGTCGCGGCCCAGCGCGCCGCGGACGAGGAAATCGATCACGACGACCCGATCGAGGAAGTGTTTGAGGATCAGCTCGCCTGTGCCGACCTCGTGGTCGTTTCCAAGAGCGATCTGGTGTCGCCGGATGTGCTCAGCGGCATCGAAGACCGGCTTGCTGCACAATTGAGGCAAGGTGTCCGTGTCGTACGCTCCCATGGAGCGCTTGCGCCCGACGTCCTCATCGGGATGAAGGCCGATGCCGAGAACGACCTCGCTGCGCGGGCCGGGCATCACGGAGAGGAAGAGGAGCACGATCACGACGATTTCGACAGTATCGTCGTAAGGCCTGCGGCGGCCGAGAGCGTCGAGGCGATGCGCGCACGGGTCAGCGATGTCCTCAGTCTCGCGGGGGTGCTGCGCGTCAAGGGCCATGCGCGCATCTCCGAAAAGCCTGCGCCGATCGTGGTGCAGGCGGTCGGCAGCCGTGTTGAGCTGGCGTTCGCGCGGCCCGACGCCAGGCAGGCCGAGCATCTTGTCGTGATCGGCCTGAAAGGATTTGACGCCGATGCCGCACGTCGGGCGCTTGCGGGATAGCCTTTCGAAGGGCGATCAATGCATCTGAAACTCGACAGCGGTGGCAGCATCGACGACGGAGATGTCGCTCGCGACCTCGGCCAGGAAACCGCCGACATCGTGATATTGTCTGCCGCGGACAGTGATCTCGCGGCCTTCGGCGCTGCGCATGCGGCATTGCCTGCGGACTTCCCGAGTGTCCGTCTGACCAATCTGCTGGCTCTTGGTCATCCCGCTTCTGTCGATCTCTATGTCGAACGTACGCTCAGCGAAGCCAAGATCGTCGTTCTTCGGATGCTCGGCGGCGAAAGCTATTGGCCGCACGGTGTCGAAAGCCTTCGGCGCGATGCGATCCAGCGCGGGACGTTGTTCGCCTGCATTCCCGGAGAAACCGACTGGAACGCCGCATTGGCTGCGCGCGGCACGCTGGGCGCCGACGAGACCTATGAACTGTGGCGCTATTGCACCGAAGGCGGCATCGACAACGCGCAGTTGGCGCTTTGCTTCGCTGCGAATCTGATCGGCTACGGCAGCAGGCCGCCCTCGGCGCGGCCAATGCCGGCCGCCGGCTTCTGGAACGGCGAACCTGCCACTGACCAACGCCCAAACGCTGCCGTGATCTTCTACCGCGCCCTCGTCGCGGGCGGCGATACCGCCGCGATCAATGCGCTGTGCTCGGCGCTGGGGGCGCGCGATCTCAATGCAGTCGGGCTCTATGTCACGAGCCTCAAGGACGAGCGTTCGATCGCGTTCCTGCGCACGGCGCTCGCCGCGCACCCACCTGACATCATCGTGAACGCAACAGCCTTTGCGACGGCGACCGCGCGCGAGAATGCGGGGATATTGTCCGAGACCGATTGTCCCGTGCTGCAGGTCGCTCAGGCTGGCATGTCCCACAACAGCTGGGAAAGCTCGACCCGCGGCCTCAATCCGCGCGACCTTGCTATGCATGTGGTCCTGCCGGAGGTCGATGGGCGCATCTTCGCCAATGCCATCGCATTCAAGGAAGCCGGCCAGAGCATTGGCTCCTTCACGCCGACGGCCTTTCGGCCGGTCGAAGATCGCGTGGCGGCGACGGCCGATCTTGCCGCTGCGTGGGTGCGGCTACGCCGTACGCCAGCGAGCCAGCGACGGGTCGCCATTGTCCTCGCCAATTATCCCAACCGCGACGGCCGTCTTGCCAATGGCGTCGGTCTGGATACGCCGCAAAGCCTGATCGGAGTCCTCGCTGCGATGAGGAACGAGGGGTACGAGATTTCCGGCGCACCCGATGATGCGGCCGACATGATGCGGTTGTTGCAGGAAGGTCCGACCAATGCGCTCGGAGAGCGCGGCTTGCGGCGTGGTGGCGCATCATGGCCGCTTGCGGAATACGGCGCGGCATTTAGTGCACTCTCTCCCAATGTTCAGCGTGCGGTCACGAAGCGTTGGAATGATCCCGTCCATGATCCGCATGTCGCCAATGGCGTGTTTCGTCTCGGCCTGCATCGCTTCGGCAACGTCGTCGTCGGCGTACAGCCGGCGCGAGGTTACAACATCGATCCCAAGAGCTCCTATCACGATCCGGACCTCGTTCCGCCTCATCACTATCTGGCATTCTATCTTTGGCTGCGCCGCGTGTTCGATGCCCACGCGATCGTGCATCTCGGCAAGCATGGCAATCTGGAATGGCTGCCGGGCAAGAGCACCGGGCTTTCCGCCGATTGCCTGCCGGACGCGGTGCTCGGCCCGTTGCCGCATCTGTATCCATTCATCGTGAACGATCCCGGCGAGGGCATCCAGGCCAAGCGCCGGACATCCGCAGTTATAATCGATCATCTGACGCCACCGGTGACCCGCGCCGGATTGCATGACGATCTGGCGCGGCTGGAATCGATGGTGGACGAATATTCGGTTGCGACCGACCTCGATCCGAAGCGCGCGGCTGTGATCGCCGAGGACATTCTTTCGACGGCGCGGGCCAAGCAGCTCGATGCAGACGTCAACCTGACGCGCGACATGCCAGTCGGCGAGGCGCTGCGCGCTCTCGATGCGCATTTGTGCGACATCAAGGAAATGCAGATCCGCGACGGACTCCACGTGTTCGGGCGCGCGCCCGATTCGAGACAATGCGCCGATCTGCTCGTGTCGATCGCGCGCGTGCCACGCTCGGACCGCAAGGCTGAAGACGCCTCGCTGCATCGCTCGCTGGCTCTCGATCTCGGCCTTGTCGATTTCGACCCGTTGACCCGCGACCTCGCTGGCACATTCAGAGGGCCACGGCCGGCGGTCCTAGCCGGGCTCGGCTCGGGCTTGTGGCGGACGACGGGCGACACAGTCGAGCGGATCGAAGAACTGGCGTTGCGGCTGGTGTCGGGTGAGATGAAGCCAGACCCATCATGGGTACGCACAGAAGCAGCGCTGAATTGGGTCGAGACGAGATTGCGACCGGCCATCGACGCGAGCCCGCCGCAGGAGATGATGGCGTTGCTGCGCGGCCTTGACGGTCGCTTCGTGCTTCCCGGTCCCTCGGGCGCGCCGACGCGCGGCAGGCCCGATGTGCTGCCGACGGGCCGCAACTTCTTCGCTGTCGACGTGCGCGCGGTGCCAACGCCCTCGGCATGGCGGATCGGGCAATCGGCGGCCGAACGGCTCGTCGAATCCTTCTGGCAGGAAACCGGCGAATGGCCGCGGACGATTGCGCTGTCAGCCTGGGGGACCGCCAACATGCGCACCGGCGGCGATGACGTTGCGCAGGCGCTCGCCTTGATCGGCGTTCGGCCAACGTGGGAGGAGACCTCCGGACGGGTGACCGGCTTTGCGATCACGTCCCTGTCTGAACTGAAGCGTCCGCGCATCGATGTCACGTTCCGTGTGTCAGGCCTGTTTCGGGATGCATTTCCGACCCAGATGGACATCATCGCGAGCGCAGTGGCGGCGGTCGCGGAGCTCGACGAACCTGATGACGCCAATCCCATCGCGGCGAATGTTCGCCGACGGCGGCAGGCGCTGGAGGCAAGCGGCATCAGCCGCGACATCGCTGAGCGACGCGCCGCTCATCGCGTGTTCGGCTCAAAGCCCGGCGCTTATGGCGCGGGGCTGCAAGCCTTCATCGACGAAGGCGGCTGGAACGATCGCGCCGATCTGGCCGACGTCTATCTGGATTGGGGCGGCTATTCCTATGGCGCGGGGGCTGAGGGGAACGCGGCCCGCGACGATCTCGTCGCGCGGTTGGCCGACGTCGACCTGATCGCGCAGGCCCAGGACAACCGCGAGCACGATATCCTGGACTCCGACGACTACTATCAGTTCATGGGCGGACTGGCTGCAACAGTATCGACATTGCGCGGGCAGGCACCGCGCATCGCGCATATCGATACGTCGCGGCCGGAGATGCCGGCGGTGCGACCGCTGGCGCATGAGATATCGCGCGTGGTGCGGGGCCGCGCCGCCAACCCGAAATGGATCGTCGGCGTCATGCGACACGGCTACAAAGGCGCGTTCGAGATGGCCGCGACCGTTGATTATCTGTTCGGTTTTGCCGCCTCGACCGACGCGGTCTCAAATCATCACTTCGATCAATTGTTCGCAGCCTATCTCGAGGACGACCCGGTGCGAGATTTCATCGAGCGCTCCAATCCGGCCGCGCTCCGCGAGATGGCCGCCCGGTTCGCGGAAGCCATCAGGCGCGGATTATGGACGCCACGCTCCAATCGCGCCGCGGATTTGATTGCCGAAAGCCTGTACGAAGCAAAGAGAGAAATCGCATGATGAATCCATCCGACGTAGCCGACGACGAGAACGCACGCCATCGCGAGAAGGCCCGGAAGCACAAGGCCGCGCGCGACAAGATCATGGCGACCAAGACCGGCGAAAAGGGGCTCTTGATCGTCCATACCGGAACCGGCAAGGGCAAGACATCAGCCGCGCTCGGCATGGTGTTTCGGCATATCGGTCACGGCTATCCTGTTGCTGTCGTGCAATTCACCAAGTCGCCGAAGTGGGATACCGGAGAAGCGCGGGTATTGGCCAGGTTTCCGGAGCTCGTGACATTGCATGTGATGGGCGAAGGGTTCACTTGGGAAACGCAGGATCGCGAGCGCGACATTGCAGCCGCCCGGAAGGGTTGGGGGCGCGCCAAGGAACTGATCCGCGACGATCGCCATCGCATGGTCCTCTTGGACGAACTCAACATTGTCCTCCGTTACGATTACCTTCCGATCGACGAAGTGCTTGCATTTCTCCGTGACGAGAAGCCGGCTGACAAGCACGTCGTCATCACCGGACGCAACGCGCACGCTTCGCTGATCGAGATGGCCGATCTGGTCACCGAGATGACGCTGGTCAAGCATCCGTTCCGATCTGGGGTGAAGGGTCAGAAAGGGATAGAATTCTGATGGCGCGGCCGACGCCGGCGCTGATGATCCAGGCCACCGGCTCGAACGCCGGGAAGTCGACTGTTGTCGCGGGCCTGGCGCGCGCGCTGGTGAGGCGCGGCCTCACGGTCGCGCCGTTCAAGCCGCAGAACATGTCGAACAATGCGGCGGTGGCGGTCGATGGCGGCGAGATCGGCCGCGCGCAGGCGGTGCAGGCCCGCGCCGCGCGGATGGCACCAAGCGTCCATATGAACCCGGTGCTCTTAAAGCCCGAGACCGACACCGGTGCGCAGGTGATCGTGCAGGGCCAGCGACGCAGCACGCTTCGGGCGGCCGATTATCTCGGAAAGAAGGCGGCGCTGATGCCCGCTGTGCTCGACAGTTTCGCACATCTCGCCCGGGCAGCGGACATCGTGCTGGTCGAAGGCGCGGGCAGTCCGGCCGAGATCAATCTGCGCGCCGGCGATATCGCCAACATGGGTTTCGCCACGGCAGCCGACGTACCCGTGGTGCTGCTCGGCGACATCGATCGCGGCGGTGTCATCGCCAGCCTCGTGGGGACGCATCTCGTGCTGGAAGCCGAGGAGCGCGCGCGCATTCATGGCTTTCTGATCAACAAGTTCCGCGGCGATCCCAGGCTGTTCGACCAGGGACTTGAAGCAGTGACGCGCATGACCGGTTGGCCCTCGCTCGGCGTGGTGCCGTGGCTGCCTGAGGCTGCCTGGCTGCCTGCCGAGGACGCCGTCGATCTCGATCGTGTGCAGACGTCATCCGCGCGGAGGGTCATCGCCGTTCCCGTGCTCGCGCGCATCGCCAATTTCGACGATCTGGACCCGCTGGGCATGGAGCCCGGTGTCAGGCTGGTATTCGTGCGGCCGGGCGAACCGATCCCGGCCAATGCCGATGTCGTGATCCTGCCCGGCAGCAAATCGACGATCGGCGATCTCGCCTTCCTGCGCGCGCAAGGCTGGGATATCGACATCAAGGCGCATGTTCGGCGCGGCGGTCAGGTGCTCGGGCTATGCGGCGGCTACCAGATGCTCGGCCGGACGATCGCTGATCCCGATGGCATCGATGGCCCGGCGGGCACGGTCGAGGGACTCGGGCTGCTCGATATCGCCACGACGATGGACGCCCATAAATCGACGACGCTTGTGCAAGCGGTTCATTGTGCCACAGGCAGCCCGATCGAGGGCTATGAGATTCATCTCGGCCGCACCAGCGGTGCAGATTGCGCGCGCCCGGTGGGCATGATCGCCGGCCGCCCGGATGGTGCCGGCTCGGCCGATGGCCGCGTGCAGGGGACGTATCTGCACGGGCTGTTCGTCAATGACAGCTTTCGAAAGGCGTGGCTCGCCAATCTCGGCATTGCGTCGTCTGTCGCTTATGAAGCTCGGATCGAATCGGCGCTCGATGCGTTGGCCGACCATCTGGAAGCGCATCTCGACATCGATCGCATGCTCGAGATCGCGCGGAGCCGTCAAACCACCAACGCCAGCGCGGCATAGATGACTGCTTCGAGCGAGCAGGCGGCCATCAGCAGCTTGAGTGCGCGGCGGATATCGGCAGAACCGGCATTCATCCGGGCGCCGGCGTTGAGGAAGGGGTCATCGACGAGGCGGTCGCCATAGCGGCGAGGCCCGGCCAGGGCGAGACCGAGCGCGCCTGCCATGGCGCTTTCCGGCCAGCCCGCATTCGGCGATCTATGCTTTGAAGCGTCGCGCCACATGACTTTGAATGCCTGCGCGACGGAGCCACCTGCAATCGGCGCAGCGAGTGCGATCAGTACCGCAGCCAGTCTTGCTGGGACGAGGTTGAGCAGATCGTCAAGCCGCGCCGCCGCCCAGCCAAAGGATTCGTGGCGCGGACTGCGATGGCCGATCATGGAGTCCGCGGTATTGACGACCTTGTAGACGAACAATCCCGGCAACCCGAGCAGCGCCAGCCAGAACAGCGGCGCGACGACGCCGTCGGAAAAATTCTCTGCGCAGGATTCGATCGCCGCGCGCGAGACGCCGCTGGCGTCGAGCTGTTCGGGATCGCGGCCGACGATCATGGACACCGCGCGCCTTGCCTCGGCAAGTCCGCCGCCGGTGAAGCCGGAGGCGACCCTGTTGACATGTTGATGGAGGCTCCGCTGCGCGATCAGGATGGAGGCCACAAGCCCTTGGGCTGCTTGCCCGAGCAGCGTCCACCCGAGCGTGGCTTCCAGCAGCAGGCCAAGGCCGCCGCAGATCGCGACCAGCAGGCCCGTGGTCAGGCATCCCGCGGCCCTGCGCCGTGTGGCCGACCATTGCTCGCGGTTCAGCGCGCGATCGAGCAGGTCGATCACGGAGCCCATCAGCGTCACCGGATGAGGGAGACGCCGCCACAGCAAATCCGGATCGCCAATAAGCGCGTCGAATGCGATCGCCAGCACAACGATCAGGATCGTCTCGCTTCCCGCCAGCATGTCATCGCGCCACACGGCCGAGTTCGGAGACGAGGCGTTCCAGCGCCTCCGAAAGCATCGGCCCGCCGCAGACAGTCAGTTTCTCGGGGATGACCAGGCGTTTCGACGGCGGATAGAAACGTTCCAGCGCGGGATGCAGCAGGAATGCCTCGCCTTCGTCCTCCGCGAAGTCGCCGCTATCAGATACAAGGAGCAGATCGGGTCTCAGCTTGACGATCGCCTCCAGCGACGCAAAACCTCCGAGCTTGTAGCCGAGGTCACTTGCCGCGTTGTTGAGGCCGATCGTGGCCAGCATGGAACTGATCAGACTGCCGCCGCCCGAGACCCAGCCGCGCCGCGACAAGGCGAGCACGCGATAGGATCGCTGCGATACCGCCGCCCTGGCGTGCTGGATTGCCGTGTCCAAGCGCCCTATCTCGGATGCGGCGCGATCCTTCTGGTGCAGCAGTTCGCCCATTTGCCGAATCTGGCTCTTCACATCCTCCAGCGAACGCGCAGCGTCGAATTCGATCACGCGGACGCCCTTGTCCTTCAGCAGCTCCCGTGTTGCACGCTTGGTGAACTTGCCGGCGACCACGGCGTCCGGTTGCAAGATCAGCACATCTTCTGCTTCGCCCGATAATCGAGGGTAGGCTGCGGCTTTTCCCGCGTTCCAGGAGCGGGCGGGGTCACGCGAATAGGGACTGAGGCCGAGAATTTGGCCTGGGTCGGCCAGCGCCAGCAGCAGTTGGTCGGTGCACACATTGATGGAAGCGACGCGTGGCAGATCGGCTGCATGGGCGGCATGTGCTCCGAACAGTGCTGCGAGTAACAAGAACGTTGCGCCGATCGCCGGCCGCGTTAGGCCAACAAGGGTCTCGCGCAGGAGCGCGATTGATGGCATGAAGCGATTATGAAGCACGGCGGTGATCTGACGGAAGCTATTGCGCACCACGGCGGCGAGCCTGCGGACTGGCTCGACCTGTCGACCGGAATCAATCCCTGGCCGTGGACGATTCCGCACTCCCTTCCAGACAGTGTGTGGACGCGCTTGCCATCGCGTGCCGACGAACGGGACCTCCTCGCCGCCGCACGCGAAGCTTACGGCGTACCCGACGATGCAGGCATCGCAGCCGCCGCCGGCACGCAGACCCTCATTCAATGGATTCCGCATCTCGCCGGGCCCGGAGCGGTCGCGATCGTCACTCCGACCTATGGCGAGCATTCGGCTGCGTGGAGGAGCGGAGGCCGAGAGATTATTGCATTGAATGATCTCTCCGCGCTGCCTGACCGCGCCATTCACGCTGTCGTCGTCAATCCCAACAATCCGGATGGACGTATCGCGGACCGCAGGGCGCTCCGGCAGGTTGCCGAACGGCTCGATCGTCGCGGAGGCTGGCTGGTTATCGATGAGGCCTTTGCCGATGTCGATCCCGGCATCAGTGCTGCCGCGATGAGCGCCAATCTTCCCATTCTCATACTGCGTTCCTTCGGCAAGTTCTATGGGCTCGCCGGACTTCGCCTCGGCTTCGTGATCGGCCGACGCGATATCGTCGAACGTATATCGGCGGCGCTGGGCCCGTGGCCGGTCTCCGGCCCAGCGCTTCACCTGGGCACGGCCGCCCTGCGGGATCGATCCTGGGCTGATGCGATGCGTGCGAAGCTCGCTCGGCAGTCGAGCAAGCTGGATCGGGTCCTGACAGCGGCGGGCCTTCAGCTCGTCCGAGGGACGACGCTCTTTCGCCTTGCCTCCCATCCCGATGCCCCGACGTTGCACACCGAATTGGCCCGACGCCACATCTGGTGCCGGAGCTTTAACGGCGCACGCGAATGGCTGCGATTTGGCCTTGCGTCGGACGATGGTCTCGATCGCCTGGCCAGCGCGCTTGGTTCGGTCAAATAGCGCACCCCGCGCGCGCATCATCACATCCGCTTCACCAGTGGGCACTGAACCCGGCGTAAGCCGCAGGTCCGGTCGTGCCATAGTTGTACACTTCCTGATAGTGCTCATTGAAAATGTTCTCGCCGCGCAAGTACACCTTCCAGGTCTCATCGATCTTGTATTCGGTGTAGAGATCGACGCGGACGTAAGGGGCGAGTGGTAGCGTCTCGTTTGAACCGCTGTAGCGCGTGGATACCGCGAGCACGCGTGGCTCGATCAGCCAGCCCTCGATCGGTGTGATCGGGAACGAGAATCTCGCCAGGTTTTCCGGCCGGCGCGCCAGCGTCAGGCCGGTCGAGAGATCCTTAGCCTGCAGATAGGTATAGGCGGCGTTGAATTTCAGGTAGCCCGGCAGGATATCGACGTTGACCCCTAGTTCCAGTCCGTCGGTTTCGGCACGCGAGACGTTGACGTAGTGCCCGAGCGGGTGCGCCGGATCGGTCACAAAGTCGATCAGGTTGCTGAACCTGTTGCCGAAGCCTGTCAGCGAAACCACAACGCGGCCTCCGAACAGGCTTTGGTCGATGCCGGCATCGTAGCCGAAGCTCTCCTCGGGACTGAGCGCGGAATTGCCATAGGTCGGCGCATAGAGCTGATAGAGCGTCGGGGCCTTGGCGCCTGTCCCGGCGCTCGCATGCAGCTTGGTGCCGGTCTCGGCGATCGTGTAAGCCGCGGTGGTTCGCCATGTCTCGAACCGTGCCACATCGACGACGTCGTCAACCCGGCCGCCCATCGTGATGTTGAGCCGCTCGCCGATCGGCAGTTGCCAGAGCGCAAACACTGAATTGGTGTCTTGCGTGCCTACGAGCTGTGGCGTCGACGCTCCAGGAATCGGCAATAGGTTGGTGGCGGAGGTGCTCGCCGTTTCATGCTGCACACGCGATCCGACGATGAGCGATCCCAGCGGGCCGACCTTCAGGTTGCCCTGATATTCCAGGCCCGTGCTGTCGCCGACGAAATTGGAGAGGATGGATGTCGTGTTCTGCGGCAGCTTGTTGATCTTGTAGGTGACGTCGTCGAACGAGCGGTCGATATGCGTCTCAAATGCGCTCACGCTATGGGTGAGAATGCCGCCGAACGTGTCGAACGACGCGCGTCCCCAGACCTGTTCGAGCAGGCGCGTCGCGCTCGACGGCGTGTCCGGGAACGTTCCGGAGGCCTGATCATAGGCGGACCGCGTGAATGAGGCCAGCATACCCGTCTCCAGGCGTACGCCTTCGCCGGAATCGTAGCCGACGCGTGCCGAACCGCCGACGCGGTCGAAGCCATCGCGCTCGAGCGGGCCATACTTGGCTTCGAGCGCGGGGATGCGATAGCCGTAGCGTGAAAAGCCGTTGCTGTGCTGCCCGCTTCCCGTGAACGCGTAGGACCACGGCCCAGAGGTTCCGGTCAGCGCTGCGCTGGTGCTCGCCGTGCCGTAGCTTCCGCCCTCGGTGCTGACGTCGAGTTGTGCCGGACCGGTGCCCTTCTTGGTGATGATGTTCACGACGCCGCCGATCGCGTCAGATCCGTAGAGCGCGCTCTGCGGTCCTTTCAGCACCTCGATCCGCTGGATCGCGCCCGGGGCGAACATCGCGAAATCGAAGTCGCCGCTGGCGGCGGTCGGATCGTTGACCCTGATGCCATCGATCATGACCAGCGTCTGGCCGGTATTGGCGCCGCGCAAGCGCACATTGGTCGTCGCGCCTGGTCCGCCGCTTTCGGTGATATCGAGTCCCGGCACGGTCCGCAGCGCATCGACGAGCGAAGTCGGATTGCTGGTCGCGAGCATTTCGTGCGTGACCACGCTGACCGAGCTTCCGGTCCGGCTCGCCGGCTCCAGTGTACGGTCGGGAGTCACGACCACTTCGGGAGTCGCGGCCGGCGCCTCGTTACCGGGCGCCGGGCGCGCAGGATGGGTCGTTGAAGCCCTTTGCCTATTCCTCGGAGCCGGCTTGGACCGGACCTCCGGATTGATGACGACAGCAGGAAGCTGTTCGGGACCCGATTGGGCCATGGCGCCAGTGTGACCGCACGCAGCAACGGCCGCACACCCGGCAAGAAAACGCCGCAAGTTCATTAATGCCCTTCCGCCGACCCACCGTCGAACGAGTTGATACCCGTCAACGGCCGGTCTCCTGGCTTGCGGTCGTCTCGCGATCCGCCTTCCCAAACCTGCTTGGCAGGCCCAGTGGCATCCGGATCGCAAATAGTCCGCTTACAGTTGCGGGGGCAGCCGCGGCATTGGGGAAGATTCCCGCACCGCGTTCCCGTTTCACCCTACAAAGGGCACCGATGACGCGCGCAAAGAAGCACAAGGCGGAGCAAAACTCAAATCGATAACGATCAGAACCCAACAGCATTTTTGCGGATCGCTGATAGCGGCGACCTGAATGACGAACACAGAAAGTTGCTGACAGGCGAAGGGACGGCAGATGGCAAATCCTACAGCCTTATGCGAGCATCACATGCCACCCACACGCGTCGCTAAACTTGGATGATACCGTTCATGTGAGCATCGACAGATTCAACGGAGGAACAGGAAATGTCGGTCCCATGCAAACTCGAACGCAGCCTCCTCAGTCACGATGAATACGAGACGATCCGCCTCACGCATCATCCCGCCATCTATGACGTCGAGCCGGCTGATCTTGCGGACATGCGATCCCGCTTGCGCAAGATGCGCGACAAGGAGCGAACGCTCGGCCGACAAAAGCGGCGAGAGACGCGCGGGAAAGGCCAGCCTCGCGGCGCGAACTTCCCCGGAACTGCCGATCGTCCATCACAACGCAAGCAGGTCTTTGCCGCGGCACTGAAGCGGGTTAACAGCGAACTCAGGCGTCTTCACAACCTGGCAGCTCGCACCGCCAATGTCGAAGCGGCTCGAAAGGCTATCGCGCTGCGTCGGGCCGCGGACTTCATTCCCTATCCCTCCGCCGGATCGACCGCCAACGAAGGGATGGTGCCGCGCTTGAGCACGCGTCGAAAAAAGATCGTCACGGGCGCGCGAATCGGACGGGTGTCGCAGGCGACGAAAGTCGCCCAGGCAATCCGCGATGCACGAGGGGCGTGAGCCGGCGCTGATCGAGTTGGTGACAGCTTCGCTGCCATCGAGATCTTTGAAAAGCACGGGGCTCTACCCATCCTACGGAAGGTCTGAACCTGTAATGCCTGTTCTCGACACCCGCGTCGTGGCTTCAGAATTCGGTGGCGCGATCCTGATCGGCGCGCTCTAGGGAATCTTGTCAAGCTGGCCCCCGGGGAATCATGTATTTTCAGGCGCGTCCTCCTTCGGCACTATGGAGATATCCTCAATGAGCGAGGTGATCTCATGCGCTACCTGATGGCACTCTTATCTGCGGCCGGCTTGATCTGGATTGCCGAAGCTGGTCCCGCTACGGCACGGGACTATCCCTATTGCCTGCAATCTCGAACCACTGGGATTCCGGGAGATTGCTCCTTCCGCACGCGGGCGGCATGTATGGCCGCGGCGTCGGGGCGAGGGGCCATATGCGCCGTCAATCCGCGCGTGGCATTCGGGCGATATCACCGGCGGGGCCGTGCGAACTCCAGCCAATGATCCAATACTCGCTGCGTAACCCGGCGCGACGACTGCTGCTCGAATTGTCTGCGCCTCAGGGCGCAACCAGCTTCTTGCGAATCGCATAGCGAACCAGCTCGGCTGTGGATGACATGCCAAGCTTGCGCATGGCGGACGCCCGATGGGTTTCGACAGTTTTCACGCTGAGCTTCAAGATGGAGCTGATGGCCTTGTTGGTATGCCCCTCTGCAATCAACTGCACGACGTTCTGCTCCCGCGATGTGAGGAGCGCACTGGACTTGTTCTGTTTGTTGAGCTGGTAGTCGGTCAGCAATTTCTCCAACACGACGCTGGTAAAGTAAGGTCGGCCGTCGAGCAGAGCTTCGATTGCTGAAATGAGATGCTTCCTGGCGTCCGATTTGAGCAGGAAGCCACGTACCCCGGTCAGAAGAGCCTCGGTCAAAATCTCCTCACTTTCATGCATGGTGAGGATCAACACTTCCGAACGCAGACGAAGCGTCTTGATGCGGCGGCTGACTTCCAGTCCGTTTACGAGGGGCATGGAATAGTCGGCGATGATGACGTCCGGTCTCGTTTCCAACGCCAATGCAATCGCCTGCTCACCGTCGGGAGCTTCTGCAGTTACAATCCAATTGGAGCGCGTTTCAACGATCGCGCGAAGCCCGGAACGTACGACTTCATGATCATCCGCAATCAGGATGCGTTTCATGGCGTCGTTCCCTTGCGCTGGAACGGTCGATAGCGATAGCCGACAGCGAGGTCAGAATCATACCGATTGGCTTTCCGGCAGTTATCCCGCAAAACCCTCGGATTTCGCAGGAAATATACTGAGGTCAGCTTAGCCTCCCGGGCTCATGGCAGAACAAGCCGGAACATCAAGCGCCGGATCATGCTTTGGCGTGTCATGCTTCCAGCAGGCGGGCGCGAACCGCGTAGCGGACCAGATCCGCCGTCGAGTGGATATCCAGCTTGCGCATCGCGGCCGCCCGGTGCGCTTCGGCGGTTTTGACGCTGAGGTTCAGGATGGCGCCAATGCCTTTGTTGCTGTAACCCTCCGCAATCAGCTTGACGACTAATCGCTCCCGCGGCGAGAGCCTGTCCCGATCTCCGGTCGAGACCTCGTTCGATTCAGGCGAACAGCTCTCGGTGCAAAATGGTTTATGCGCCAGAAGCGACTCAACCGCCGCCAACAACAGCCTGTTGGCATCCGATTTCAATACGAATGCCCGGGCGCCTGCCTCGAATGCCTCCTGGGCCAGCAGGCTGGAATTGTGGACCGTGAAGATCAATACTTCGGTTGGCAGGCGATACTCCCTGATCCGCCGCGCGACCTCCACTCCCGTCATGCGCGGCATGGAGAAATCGACGATTGCGACATGGGGTTGGTTTGCGATCGCCTCGGCAAGGGCCTTGCTGCCGTCGTTCGCCTCAGCAACGACTTCCCAGTCGGCACGTTGCTCCAGAACCGCGCGTAGTCCCGACCGCACCGCTTCATGATCGTCGGCGATAAGAAAGCGCTTCATGGCGGGTTAGCTCCCACTCGTGTTGCGTCGCAGGCTCGACCGGCACCAGTGACGCGAGTTCGGCTGTACGATCAGTGAACCCGTTTGCGCGGACCATGATGGCGGGGGCGGCCCTTGGCCGGCGGCGATTTTTCGGTCGCCGGACCGCGCGGGAACACCGCGGATAATGTCGTGCCGGGCTGCCCCGGTCCCGGCTCGGAGCGGATTTCGAGGGTACCTCCGATCTGCTGCAGTCTCACCTTCATTGCGGGAATTCCGACGCCGGGCGGCCCTGCCATCGCGCCGCCGAGCGCCTGGTCGAGCGGCATGCCGCGCCCATTATCGCTGACCCTCAGCCGGAAATGGTCATCGGTCGTCTCGATCGAGATCTCGACTTTCGTTGCTCTTGCATGACGAAAGACATTCGTCAGCGCCTCCTGGACCACCCGCAGCAGGGAGCGCTGCGTGTCGTAAGGTACGCGATCGATCTCGGGCGAGATGCTGGCATCGACTCTCAACGATGTGCGCGCCGCGAACCCTTCCGCATATCTCTCGATTGCTGCCTTCAGCCCGGCAACCGTCAGATTTTGCGGGTGCAGCAGGTAGGCAAAGGCCCGAATTTCCTTGATTGCCTGATCGATCGACGCATCGATATCGTCGCAAAGCCGCTCGGCATTGGTCGGCTCACTCAAGCTGTTCCGCATCCGCATGAGCCCGAGGCTTGCGGCGATCAAATGCTGGCAGGTCGAATCGTGGAGGTCGGAGGCAATGCGCTGCTGCATGTCTTCCTGAATGGAAACCAGCTTGGCGCCCATGCTCGCACGACCGTCCGAGATGGCTGCAAGGTCGTGGGAGGACGCTCCGTCCATGATCCGATGGCTACCGATAAAGGTGGCAATGCAGCCGGTCATGGGACCGCAGATTGGCGCAACGATTGTCTCGACAGTTCGTGGGGATCCCCCGAGCGCGAGCCGATGCCGGATCCGAACCTCGGCACCTCCGGCGCGACAAGCATCAAGCGCCTCGTGAACGGACCTGGCATCCTGCTTCCCCATGCAGTCGCAAACGGCCATCCCCCGGATGTCTTCCGACGCGATCCCAACAAGAGATTCGAACGCCGGGTTTATATCTTCATAAACAAAGCGCCCTTCACATGAAGGGCGCACCACAAAGAGAAGGTCGGAGGCTAGTTTCCAGTACAGCCGATCGCTCGCGCTTGCTGCGCCAATGCCTGGCCATCCCTGTGCATTGGTTCGATCCGATCCGCACGTAGGAGCATTATGTTGCTTCACGGTACGCATTCGCCTTCCACGCGGCTCTCGATGCTGAGAGCCGCCCTTGCCTCGACCAATCTCCCTGACCCGATCGGATACCCAGTCCGCACCATACACCGTCAGGTAGCAAAGCGCCATTGACGTGGAGCAATCTTTGGATTGGAACTCGCGAATTCTTGCGCTGCACCAGTCGCGAGTGGGACGGCGGCGAATGAGGCGCTGCCATTCGTGATTGGCACTAACCGCATATCGCCTTCGCGTCTCGTGCATCTTTCGGTTCTGATTGAATCAGAGCCGAAGCTCTGGAGAAACGCTTTAACGCCGAGTGCCCGCAAGGCGCAGCATCATCATGAACAGGTTGATGAAATTGAGGTAGAGCGACAACGCGGCAAGTACCGACTTGCGGCCTGCGGAAGTTTCATCGTCCCCAGAGTCGTACATCGCCTTGATGCGCTGCGTATCATAGGCAGTCAGGCCGGCAAAGATGCCGACGCCCACGATCGAGATCAGCCAGTCAAGTCCGGTTGAGCGCAGGAACAGGTTGACCACGCTTGCGATGATGACGCCAATCAAGCCCATGAACAGGAAGGTGCCCAGTCCGGACAGGTCGCGCCTGGTGGTGTACCCAAGGATGCTGAGCGCTCCGAACGTTGCGGCGGCGATGAAGAACACGCGTGTGATCGAGGAACTTGTGTAGATGTGGAGCAAGGTCGAGAGCGACACGCCGACCAGGGCTGCATAGACAAAGAACAACCAACGTGCCGTTGTCGCCGATAGCGTATGGATGCGTGAACTGATGAAGAACACCAGGGCCAGCGGCGCCAGGATGAAGATCCACATCAGCGGATTCTGCAGTAATGCCGGACCGGTGAGCTGATAAGTCAGCCAGGCGACAAGAGCGGTGAGGCCGACACCTGCGGCCATGTAGTTGTAGATGCGCAGCATGTAGTTGCGGAGGCCGACATCGACCGCGATGGCATCGCTGCTAATCGCACCGGAGGTGACTGTATCCTGGTCATAGTTTGACATGGCTTGCCTCCTCTCGACCGCGCCCAGCACGGGATAGCCAAGCCTATGGTGATGGCCCGATGCAGGATATCAGATAATCACCCGATATTCGGGGGCGGGAACTACGCTGCTTCGGCGCAGGGCATTGTGGCTGGAGGAGATGCCTTATTCACTGGGGCCGCCGCTCGTCGCCACTTGTCGAAGCGGATGCTATATTGCTTTCGGGCGGCTCGCCTCCTGATATCGGACGTCGCGCAGCATGGCCGCGATCCGCAGTTTCTGCCGCCCGCTCCTACATAGAATCCCGGATGTGCGGGCGGCAAAGTCGCCGATAGGATCGTAGTCATCGGCTGCCGGCATCCCGCATTCCTTGCTGCCCTTAGCGCTTGCACTATCGCCGATGGGAAATATGGAGGCATGCATGAACATCCGACTCGTGGTCGGCGCTCTGATCGTCGGCGTAGTTGCAGCCATCGCAGCGCCGCCAAGCCTGTCCGTGGCCCAATCGACTGACCAAGGCGCGGCTGCGCAGAAGAGCGCAACACCGAATACAAATATGAACCCACACAAGCATCGCCATTGGCGCCACCGCGGCGGACGGCATCCGCATTTCGGCAGCAGGCGGGTTCGCACCTATGCCCCTGCAGGGCGGTCGTCGGCCAACTGAACCGCTAGCCGGCCGATTGTGTGGCACGACAGGCCCAATCCGTTCACGTAACTTGAGCGATCGATGACTGATCCAAACGCAGTACAGGAACGAATCCGACAGCGGTGGATGTTCGATGAGCGAGACTAACGGGCAGCGGAGCGAGGGCGCGCCTGCCTCGACCGGTTCGGGAAGAGCCGATCTTCTATGGCGGCGGTTACCCTATGTCGTCGCACTCGTGCTCGCCATCGCAGGCGTCGCCTATACCAATATCTCGCATCAGCCGCTTGTAGGTTATTGGGAGTTCCTGGCGCTTGCCGTCGCTGTGGTCTGCGTCGTGACCAAATGGCCCGAGCTCGGCAGCAAGCAGGCTCAGTTTCGGTTGATCTGGACCCAGGCGCTTCATTGGGTGGCCGTCCTGGTGACGATGAACATCATGCTTGTCTCCGGCGTTCAACAGCTGCTCCCCACGCCGGCTACCAGCCTGGTGCTTCTGACCCTATTGGCGCTCGGCACCTTCCTCGCCGGCCTTAGCCTTTTGTCCCCGCAGATCTGCTTCCTCGGCATCGCCATGGGTGCCGCAGTTCCGGCGCTCTCCTGGCTGAAGCAGTCGGTGATCTTCTTCCTGCTTGCGGCCGTATTCCTGGTCGGCATCGGCATGACGTTCTGGCTTAGCTATGGCCGCGCGGCCGCACCTCACAACACCGAAGATCAAGTCGAGGCCTGAGATGCAGACGATACGGTTGCTTGGCGCCTTGTGCGTTTTCGCTTCAATTTCCACCCTCGCAACGCCGGCGCAAGGCGAGATATTCAGGGTCGGTCGGCTGTTGTGTTCGAGCAGCCCGCGGATTGGATTCCTTGTGGGATCGACGCAATCACTACGTTGCGTATTCTACCGGCGAGGTTCGTCGCAACGCTACATTTACGCAGGACGGATAAGGCGTGTCGGCCTTGACCTCGGCGTCACCGGAAGTGGCGTTCTATCCTGGGCCGTCTTTGCCAAGAACTCGCGGATTGGTCCCGGCACCATGCGCGGCAGCTATGTGGGAGCCAGCGCCAATGTTGCGCTGGGACCCGGCTTTGGCGCCAACGCGCTGATCGGCGGATCGCGCCGAAGCGTCGTACTGCAGCCGCTTTCCGTCGAGCGCGCGATCGGCGTCAATCTTGCGGCGACGGTAACCCATTTGACCCTGGGCGAAAGAGGACGTCGATAGCGCAGCCGCGAAATCTTCCTATCGAAGCAATTCGGAACATTGCTGAGCTTTGGCTCAGGGTTTTGTCGGATGTCGGTGTTGGCGGATGGGAGCTACGATCAGTCTTGATACGGTTCCCAATGGCGGCCGGGTGAACAACGGCTCGGCGCGCGCGACCCGTTAGCGCGCCGGCAATGGACCATGTGTCCGGATGTAATGGATGAGGTCCGTCGGCAATGAGAAAAGGCCGAAACCGCTGGCTGATCATCCTGCTCGCCGTACTTTTGGCCGCAGGTGGCTACTACGCCTGGCAGAGGCTCGCGAGCGACAATCTCCCGCCGGGAATCGCCAGCGGTAACGGCCGCATCGAAGCGGTCGAAATCGATATTGCCACCAAGACACCGGGGCGCATCCAGGAGATCCTGGTCAGAGAGGGCGATTTTGTCACAGTCGGACAAGTGCTCGCGCGCATGGACACGACGCAGCTCCACGCCCAGCTCCGTCAAGCCGAAGCGCAATTGCGCCGCGCGATCATCGGTGTCGATACCGCCAAGAGTCTCGTCGCCCAGCGAGAAGCCGAGCGAAAAGCCGCCACCGCAGTGATTGCGCAGCGCAACGCCGAGCTGGATACGGCCGACCGAAGGCTGCGGCGATCCGAGCAATTGATCAAAACCAACGCCGTGCCTCAACAGACGCTCGACGACGATCGTGCGGCCGCCGAGGGGGCGAAGGCTGCGGTGGCCGCGGCCGAGGCTCAGCGTGCGGCGGCGGAGGCCGCCATCAGTTCCACCCAGGCGCAAGTGGTCGACGCCGAAGCATCAATCGACGCGGCAAAGGCGGCCATCGAGAGTATCAAGGCCGACATCAACGATAGTACCCTGACAGCACCGCGCGATGGGCGCGTACAGTTTCGCGTGGCGCAGCCGGGCGAAGTCCTTGCCGCCGGCGGTCGTGTGCTCAATCTCGTCGATCTCGGCGACGTCTACATGACCTTCTTCCTGCCCACCGCGCAGGCCGGGCGCGTCGCAATCGGCGCGGATGTCCGCATCGTGCTTGATGCCGCGCCCCAACATGTCATTCCCGCCAAGGCGAGCTTCGTCGCAAACGTCGCGCAGTTCACGCCCAAGACGGTGGAAACGGAGGAGGAGCGTCAAAAGCTCATGTTCCGCATCAGGGCGCATATCTCGCCGGACCTGCTGCGCAGGAACATCGAACAGGTCAAGACCGGGCTTCCAGGCAGGGCCTTTGTCCAGCTTGACCCCAAAGCCGAGTGGCCGGCGCGGCTTACTGAGAGACTCGTCCAATGAGCGATCTGTCGACCGCAGGGGAGACCCGCCCATCGCCAGTGATACGCCTGGATGCGGTCGAACTGTCCTACGGCAAGACGCGCGCACTTGCTGGCATCACGCTCGATATTCCTGCCGCGCGCATGGTTGGGTTGATCGGACCCGATGGCGTGGGCAAGTCCAGCCTGCTGTCTCTTGTCGCCGGGGCTCGCGCGGTGCAGCAAGGGCGTGTCGATGTGCTCGGCGGAGACATGAGCGATGCCGCGCACCGGATGCTGACGTGCCCCCAGATCGCCTACATGCCGCAGGGTCTCGGCAAGAACCTTTATCCGACGCTGTCGGTGTTCGAGAATGTCGACTTCTTCGGCCGCCTGTTCGGCCACGGCAAAAGCGAACGCGAGGAGAGGATCGATCAGCTTCTGAAAGGAACGGGGCTTGCTCCTTTCGCGGATCGGCCAGCAGGCAAGCTGTCGGGCGGCATGAAGCAAAAGCTCGGCCTTTGCTGCGCGCTGATCCATGATCCCGACCTCCTGATCCTGGATGAGCCGACCACCGGCGTCGATCCGCTCTCGCGCCGCCAGTTCTGGGAGCTGATCGATGAGATCCGCAAGAGCCACCCGGGCATGAGCGTCGTTGTCGCGACCGCCTATATGGAGGAGGCGGCGCGTTTTGACTGGCTGGTTGCAATGAACGAAGGCCGCGTGCTCGCTACCGGCGCACCCGCCGACCTGCTGCGGCAGACCGGTGCTGATAATCTCGATGCCGCCTTCATTGCGCTGCTTCCGGAGGAGCAGCGGCGGGATCACACGGAAGTGGTGATTCCGCCTCGATCAAGCGAACACGCGGACGACATCGCGATCGAGGCCGAGCAGCTTACCGTGAAGTTCGGCGATTTCACCGCCGTCGACAATGTGAGCTTCCGCATTCCCCGCGGCGAAATCTTCGGCTTTCTCGGCTCAAACGGTTGCGGCAAGACCACGACCATGAAGGTGTTGACCGGACTGTTGCCCGCCAGCGAAGGCACCGCAAAATTATTCCGCCATGAGGTCGACACCAACGACATGGATGTCCGGCGCCGCGTCGGCTACATGTCGCAGGCCTTCTCGCTCTATTCCGAACTGACGATCCGGCAGAACCTTGAGCTACATGCGCGATTGTTCCGGCTTGCCCCTGACACGATCGAGGGACGTGTCCAGGAGATGACGCGGCGGTTCGACCTCGTCGACGTCATCGACGCATTGCCCGATGCGTTGCCCCTTGGTGTCCGCCAGCGCCTCTCACTTGCGGTGGCGATGATCCATGCACCCGACATCCTGATTCTAGACGAGCCGACATCCGGCGTCGATCCTGTGGCACGCGACGGCTTTTGGCAAATCCTGTCGGATCTATCCCGCAAGGACGACGTCACGATCTTTGTCTCGACTCATTTCATGAACGAGGCCGAGCGCTGTGACCGCATCTCGCTGATGCACGCGGGCAGGGTGCTGGTCAGCGACACGCCGGCGAGGCTTGCCGAGCAGCGCGGCGGCGGCAGTCTCGAAGAGGCTTTCGTCGCCTATCTGCAGGACGCGATCGGCAGGACGGACGCCAGGCTGCAGGTCGCCGCACCGGCCGCGGCTTTGCCGGGCGACCAAACCGGTGCGGCACACCAGCGGCTCATGCGCTTCTTCGATCTGCGGCGCGTGTTCGCCTACACCCATCGGGAGGCGCTCGAACTGCGGCGCGACCCGATCCGCGCCACGCTGGCTATTCTCGGCAGCCTCATTCTGATGTTCGTGATGGGCTACGGCATCAACATGGATGTCGAGAACCTGTCCTTCGCCGTCATGGACCGCGACGAAAGCGGGATCAGCCGTGATTATGTCCTGCAGATTTCCGGATCGCGCTTTTTCACCGAATTGCCAGCGATCACCGACTACGACGATCTCGACCGCCGCATGCGCAGCGGTGAGCTAAGCCTGGCGCTCGAGATCCCGCCGGGGTTCGGGCGCGACGTGGCGCGCGGCAGCAACGTTCAGATCGGCGCGTGGATTGACGGCGCCATGCCTTCGCGGGCGGAGACGGTGAGGGGCTATGTGCAGGCGATGCATGCCCAATGGCTGACGGAACGGGCCCGGCTGCTATACGGCAACGCCGCGGCGTCCGGCAATTTCCAGATCGAGACACGTTTTCGGTACAACCCCGACCTCAAGAGCATTGTGGCGATGGCTCCCGCCGTGATCCCGATCCTCCTGCTGATCATACCTGCGATATTGGCGACGCTGAGCGTCGTGCGCGAGAAGGAGCTTGGATCGATCATCAATTTCTATGTGACGCCAGTGACACGGCTGGAGTTTCTCGTCGGCAAGCAGCTTCCCTATGTGGCGCTCGCCATGCTGAATTTCTTCCTGTTGACCGCCTTTGCCGTGTTCGTCTTTCGCGTTCCATTCACGGGCAGTTTCCCGGCGTTCACCGTCGCGGCGCTTCTCTACGTGACTATTACGACGGCGATGGGGCTTGTGATATCGGCGTTTATGACCAGCCAGATCGCCGCGATCTTCGCGACTGCGCTGCTCACCATGATTCCTGCCACCCAGTATTCGGGCCTGGTCGATCCGGTGTCGTCCCTCCAGGGCGCTGGCGCCGTCATCGGGCGGATCTACCCGACCGCGCACTTCGTCACCATCACGCGCGGCACTTTCTCGAAAGGGCTCGATTTCGGCGACCTGTCGGCCGAGTTCATTGCGTTGCTCATAACCATCCCGGTGCTGCTTGGTGTCGGCGTGGTGCTCTTGAAGAAGCAGGCGAGCTAGACATGGATATCGCCAACCTCGTCCAGCTCGGCATCAAGGAATTGCGGGGTCTTCTGCGCGACCCGATGCTGATGATCCTGATCGTCTATGCCTTCACGATCTCCATCTATACCGCTTCCAGGTCGCAGCCCGAGACCTTGAACCAGGCTGCGCTCGCCATCGTCGACGAGGACAACTCGCCGGCATCGACGCGCATCATCACGGCGTTCAATCCACCCTATTTCACGATACCGCGCCTTATTCCGCAGTCGGACGTGAACATCCGCATGGATGCGGGTCTCGACACTTTCGCGCTCAACATTCCGCCGAACTTCCAGCGCGATCTACTGGCCCAGCGATCGCCGGCCATCCAGCTCAACGTGGATGCGACCCGCATGTCGCAGGCCTTTACCGGGAGCGGCTACATCCAGACTATCGTGAACGAGGAGGTCAGCGAGTTTCTGGCCCGCTATCGCTCGGCCGCGCCTCTGCCAATCGAGCTCGCCCTGCGCGCGCGTTTCAACCCGGAGCTCAACAAAGGCTGGTTCGGCGCCATCAACAACGTCATCTCCTCCATCACCATGCTGTCGATCATTCTGACCGGAGCCGCGCTGATCCGCGAGCGCGAGCACGGGACCATCGAGCACCTGCTCGTCATGCCGGTGACGCCATTCGAGATCATGGCGAGCAAGATCTGGTCGATGGGACTCGTCGTGCTTCTGGCCTCCAGCGTTGCGCTCGTGTTGGTGGTGCAGGGATTGCTGTCGGTCCGGATCGGAGGCTCGATTCCGCTTTTCCTGTTCGGCACCGCGCTCTACATCTTCGCCATGACCAGCCTGGGCATCTTTCTGGCGACGGTCGGCGGAACCATGCCGCAGTTCGGCCTGCTGATGATGCTGGTGCTGATGCCGCTGCAGATGTTGTCAGGCGCAACGACGCCGCGCGA
Source organism: Bradyrhizobium sp. Ses1 (assembly GCF_059512365.1). Classification (NCBI taxonomy): domain Bacteria; kingdom Pseudomonadati; phylum Pseudomonadota; class Alphaproteobacteria; order Hyphomicrobiales; family Nitrobacteraceae; genus Bradyrhizobium; species Bradyrhizobium sp. Ses1. The sequence goes on along the minus strand of NZ_JCAMOQ010000016.1, from coordinate 81,542 downwards.
GAGCATGCCTGAGATCATCCAGAACATCATGCTCGCCGCGCCCAACACTCACTTCGTCATTCTCGCCCAGGCCGTGCTGTTCCGCGGCGCCGGGTTCGACGTCGTCTGGCCGCAGATCGCCGCACTGCTGGCCATCGGCGCGATTTTGTTCGGGTTCTCCCTCTGGCGATTCAGACAGTTCTTGCGATAGCGAAGCAGCTTCGTTGCCACGCGGAGGCTGGAATAGGCCGGGCTGAGGCCTGCCAAGCAGGGCGGATCGTAATTTGTTCTGAGTGGCGCGCCAAATTGCCATCATTCTAGTAAGAATTGCAGAGGCGGACTCGCCTGGATCTTCTTGGGTTCCGAGATTCGGGGGAGAAGCCGAGGCGTACGGTGAATCCGCTGGAGTTCGAAAATGAATGCGCGCTACTCCACCCGATCATGTCGTCGGCTTGGGCAGGAAGCGTCGCTGCCGTGGTGAACGTGAAGAGCGGCGACATCGGCACCCTCAAGGCGAACCAGTGATTTTGTCGCTTCGATCGGTTCTGACATGTCTCTTACCGCTGGCGATCCTTGCGCTCGTCTGCAGCGCGGTCCGCGCGCAGGGCATAGCCCCCGACAAGGAATTGGTGGTGGCGACCAAGGAAGCCCCGCCTTTTGCGATGAAGCAGCCGGATGGGAGCTGGGGCGGTATCAGCATTGAGCTCTGGAAGAGGATCGCTGATCGCGCGCATCTTAAGTTTCGCCTGGTTGAGACGCAGAGTGTGCAGGATCTGCTGGATGGCGTCGCGAAAGGCACCTTCGACGCCGGCGTCGCGGCCGTAACCGTGACCGCTGCACGTGCACGCGATGTCGATTTCACCCAACCTTTCTACAACACCGGACTCGGGATTGCGGTGGCTCTCAACGAGAGCCCCTGGGTCTCGATCGGACGGGCGCTTCTCTCTTTCGGCTTCTTCCAGGCTGTCGGTCTGCTGCTTTGTTTTGCGATGGCGGTGGGCTTCATCATTTGGCTGCTGGAGCGGCGGAAGACGGAACATTTCGGCGGGGGCGCCAAGGGGCTCGGCTCCAGCTTCTGGTGGTCGACCATTGCCATGACGCAGGCCGGAGCCGCAGCGAATGCACCGGCAACGCTTCCCGGGCGGATCGTCGCGACCGGGTGGATGATCGCTTCCGTGATCGCGATCGCCGTGTTCACCGCCGGCATCACCTCCACCCTCACGCGCAGGGAACTGCAAGGCGCAGTCCACAGCTTCAACGACCTGCGATCCGTGCGCGTCGGCGCCGTCGCGAACTCTCCGACAAGCGACTACCTCACGCGCCAGCAGCTTTCGTTCCGAGCATTTCCAGACGCTCAAAGCGGCCTGTCCGCACTGAGCCGCGGTCAGATCGATGCCTTCGTGCATGACAAGCCGCTGCTGGCCTGGATCGTTCGTAACGACTTCTCCGGCTCGATCCGAGTCGTCGACACCAGCTTCAGCAGCGAGCGATATGCGATCGTGCTGCCGAAAGGCAGTGCCTTGCGGCCGATGCTCGATCTTGCCGTGCTCGATCAAATCGAAAGCGATCGGTGGCAACAGACGCTGTTCCTGGCTCTTGGAAACGCGCGATCGCCCTGACTCTCGCGTCGGCTCAGCCGGCGCTCGTCAGCGCTTGGCGCGATGAATGCTGCGCCGCTTTGAGGAAGATCAAGAAGCGATTCAGATGACGTCCGCTATGCGCAGGGGCGGTCGGCTTGGCGTGCAGAGGGTGACCTGCTCCCAATTGCGCTACGTCGGAAGTCGCCAGAGCATGATCCGGAAAAGTGGGAAGCGTGAGACGATTCGAAGAAACGTCATCACGCTCTAAGTAGGTCGCGGTTTCCGCTCAGACGGCAGTCCCTGCTCGATGCTTTGAAACCGCAGCGGTGCGAGGGCGACGGCGCGTTGCCACCAGTCCGTCACGCGTTCGTCGAGCGCGGTTCCGCCTCGGCCTTTGCCCGGGATGATCCTGATGCCCCTGACGACTTCGGCCTGATAGCAGCGGGCGAGGCGGGTGATCTTGATGACGATGCCGGCCCGGCCCCGCTTGGTCAGCGGGACCAGCAGGCGGCCGTTGCGGCGGAGCGATTCGATCCACAGCGGATGCGGATGATTGAAGCCGGCATGGACGATGATCACATCGGCCGGGCCGCTCACGTCGTTGCAGCCGTCGCCGTGGACCACTTCGACGTTCTTGTATCGGCGGAGATTGGCGGCGGCACGGTCGGCCAATGTCTTGTTACAGTCGATGGCAAGGACCATGCCTTGCGCGCCGACGATCCTGGACAGGATCGCCGAATAATAGCCGAGCCCGCAGCCGATCTGCACCACGCGCTCGTTCGCCTTGATGTCGAGAACATCGAAGAAATGCGCCCACAAGCTCGGCAGTCCGGTCTCGAGCTTGCGCCGTTCATCGATCGCCACCAGCGCGTCGTCGTAGAGGTGAACGGGATCCGCATCGGCGGTGGAGCTGTAGCCGCGTCCGACCTCGCGCCGGATGCGCCAGGGGCCATCGCCCGCAAAGTGCTCGCGCGGCACCGTGGCGAAAGCCCGCAGCAGGCGCGCCGACGAAATCTGCTCGCGTTGCCGGATCGCTTGCGCGTAGCGTCGTTTTGCCGTCGCCAGATCGCTCATCCCGCCTGGTGTAGCCCTGTCTGGTTGGCCCATGGATGCTGCCTTGACGGATTCGCGCCGAGTTCCTCCATCAGATTCCACGCGTCCTTCAGGTCCGGCGTAAGGAAGCCTTCCGAGAACTGCGCCGTAACAGGCACGAGCAGTTCGACGGCCTGCTCGCGCCTGCCGGCATCGCGCCAAAGGCGCGCCAGGCTGACGACCGATCGCAATTCCCATGCAAGCGCGCTCTGCTGGCGGGCCAGCTCGATCGAGCGGCGGAACAGCTCCTCGACGTCGTCGGCCACAGCGAGCCCGCCTTGAGCAAAGGTCGTTTCACCCTGCAGGCGATAGACCTCGGCGAGGAAGAAATGGTCACCGGTGCGCCTCGCAACCGCCAGGGCGCCGTCCAGCGTTCGCAGTGCCGCTTCCAGCCGGCCGACTTTCGCATAGGCAGTCGCGAGCAGGCTCCTGAACCAGCAGGTCGCCAGCCAGGCCTCCATGGCTTCATAGCCTTCCAGTCCCACCCGCATCTGCTTCAGCCCTTCGTCGATATCGCCGAGTTCGACCATCGCCCATGCGCGCAGAATGCCTGCCTGCTGCTTCCAATGCTGGAAGCCATGATCCGACGAGACCACCATGGCGCGGTCGGAATAGTTCATGGTGCCCTCGACATCGCGCAGGTGCTGGCAAAGATAGGCGCCGAACTCGAGGGCAAAGGCGAGCGTGAACGGATGACGCAGCTGTTCGGCGTTGACGATCGCATCCTCGGTGTGCTGGCGCGCCGCATCGGGACGGCCGAGAAACCACTGGAGATATCCGAGATAGGACAGCGACACGACGCCAGGATCGATACCGTGCCGTTCGGTCAGTTCGCCGTGCCATTCGGGCGTGTAGAGCCCGATGCAGCGCTGCAGATGATAGTGCGAAGCCGCAAATCGCCCGCGATAGAGCATGGTCATGGCGATCGACCTGTGGGCCTCGATCAGATATCCGGCATGCTGCTGCATCGATTGCGCGGTTGCCTTCGGGCGTACGCGCTTCGCGAATTGCAGGAGTTCGACGCTGAGATCATGGGCGCGCTTCAGATCGGCGCGGATGAAATGGTACACCCAAAGCCCGCGGGTCGCCGCGAACACATTTGCCTCATCGTCAAGCTGACGGCCGAGCTCGAGCGCCTGGGCGTAGTTTTCCTCGACCTCCTGCGCGGCGTAGCCCTTGGCGGCGATCAAGGCGTTGCCCAGCGCGGTGCGAAGCTCCAGCTCCATTTCGTCGCGTCGCATCATCTTGGGATGGCTTTGGGTGACGCCGAGGCCGCGCCGGAGATGGCTGATCGCTTCCAGATTGGCGCCCGCCTTTGCGGACTGCCTGCCCGCCTTCAGCCAGAAACCAACAGCAGGTTCGGCCTGGCCGGATTCGGTCAGGTGATAGGCGAAAAGCTCGGGCTCGCGCTCGGTACGTTCGGGATGGAGATCCGCAATCACCTCAGCGATCCGCGAATGCAGCCTTCGTCTTTCGCTGTGCAGGAGGCTCGAATGCGCCGCGTCCTGGATCATCACATGCTTGAAGGCATAGATCGCATCGGGCGGATGACCGCGGCAAACGATCAATCCCGCTTGCTCGAGATGATCAAGCGCTGCCTCGATCTGCTCCGCCGGAGCTTCGGCGACCGCGCGAAGGATCTCGTAGGAGAACTCGCGGCCGATCGTGGCTCCGATCTGGGCGATCTTCTTGAACGGCCCCATGCGATCGAGGCGCGCCATCAGCGAGTCGGTCAGCGTGGCCGGGATCGAGAGCTGGCGCCATGGTCCGGTGAAGACGTAGCGCCCATGCCGCTCGGTGAGCAGGTTGGATTCGATGACGGCCTTGGTCAGCTCTTCCAGGAATAGCGGCACGCCATCGGTCCTGACGATGATCTCCTCGACCACTTCCCTCGGCAGTTCCCGCCGGCCTGCGACCCGCTCGACCAGTGTCGTCCGCAGTTGCCGGCTGAGCCGGTTGAGCGTCAATGCCGTGATGTGGCGATGCGCATTCCAGCTCGGCTTGAATTCCGGGCGGCAGGTGACGATCACGAGGATGGCTGCGTTCTGAGCCCTTTCCACCAAGAGGTCGAGCACCTCCCGCGAGGTCGGATCGATCCAGTGGGCATCCTCCAAGGCGATCATCAATGGCTGGTCGCGCGCGAGCCCGACCAGATGGTTCACCAGCGCGGCGACCGTCACATCCTTGTGCTGCTGCGGCGAAAGCTCCGGCAGCGCATGCCGATCGCCGGTCGAGATCGACAATAGCGCAGCAAAGATCGGCACCACCTGCTGCACATTGCCCTTTGCGGCGATCACGGCCGCTTCGAGGCTTGAAAGCGCCAGCACCGAAGAGCCTTCGCGATCGAGTCCGATCGCGAATTTGAACTGCTCGATAAACGGATAGAACGCGGTGCCGGTGTAATAAGGAGAACACTGGAACGACAATTGCCCGTGATGCTCGCCCGCGATCCGCTCGTGAATCTCCTGGAAAACGCGCGACTTGCCGATTCCGGGCTCGCCCGACAGCAGCACGACCTGGCCATGACCCCGCTTGGCCTGTTGCCAGCGTCGCATCAGCAGGGCGATTTCTTCCTCCCGGTTGACCAGCGGCGTCAATCTCGGACCCATTGCCGCGGCGAAGCGTGTTTCCGTGCGCGCGCGGCGGACCACGCGCCAGGCCTGGACTTTTTCGGATATCCCCTTGAGCGCGTGAATGCCGAGGTTCTGGTAGTCGAACTTTCCCCTCAACAGCGATTGCGTCGAGGACGCGATGACCACCCCATTGACGGGGGCAAGCGGCTGCAGCCGGGCGGCAAGGTTCAGCGTTTCGCCGACGGCGGAATCGCGCTCCTCGGTGCTCTGCCCGATCAGGTCTCCGACGACGGCAAGGCCGGTCGCAATTCCGATCCTAACCGCAGGCGTATAGCTGGACGCCGCTCGCTGCTCGCCGCCCTGTGCCGATGACAGCGCCTCGACGATCTCAAGCCCGGCGCGCACCGCACGCTCGGCGTCGTCTTCATGCGCGTGCGGGTAGCCAAAATAGATCAGGATGGCGTCGCCGATATAGCGCGCGGCGAAGCCGTCATAGTGCTTCACGATCCGGACGCAGGTCTCCCTGAAACGGCCGATGATGTCGCGCACATCCTCGGGATCGAACTGCTCGGAGAGCGAGGTGGAGCCGACCATGTCGCAGAACATGGCGGTGAGCTGGCGCCGCTCGGCGGCGTTGCCCGTTCTCGGCGGGACGCTGCGATCCGCTACCGGATTGCTCGGTGCGATCGGGACGAGCGAGCCTATCGCGCGCTGCAGGCGCCTGCGATCGCCCATCGGCAGACCAAGCTTCGCCAGATCTTCTTCGGTCAGATCGGGGATGACATCGAGGCCGATGCGGTGCTGGATGAAAAGATCGGCGTATTGGCCGAGGCCGGCCTCCTCGAGCCAGTGCTTCAAGCCATCTGTCGTTTCAGAACCTGGCTTATTCTCCGGCATGATTATCCGTCGAGCTGCATCTCAGGAGAAAGGACGTGTCTCCGTTCGGTTGCGCACATTTTGGGGACTTTTGCCCGACCTCGGTCTGGACGGATCTGCGAAGTTCGAGAACAATAGCTCAACTCGAGCAAAAAGGCACGAGCTTGTCGGACATCGCAGCCACACCGTCGCAAGGATCGGCCGGCCGCAGCACCGGAGGCCAAGCCGTTTCGTGCATCCAGGCCTTTTCGAGCATCGGCGATATGCTGGATTTTTATTCCCGCAATGCGCCCGATCGGCCGGCGGTGCTTGCTCCCGGGCGCGGCGCGGTGACCTACGCCGAGCTTGCCACGCGCACCAGTGAGACTGTCCATCAATTGCGCAGGCTCGGCATCGCTCAGGCCGATCGCGTCGCCGTCGTATTGCCGCGGGGCGTCGATAACGCGCTGGCCGTCATTGCAGTCGCAACAGCAGCCGTCTGCATCCCGGTCAATCCGGACCTGACCGGGGATGAATTTCAGCGCTATTTCAGCGAGCTGGAGCTTGCCGCTCTCGTCACGTCTACGGAAGCGGGGTCTGCAAGCCGGGCTGCCGCGCACGCGCTGGGGGTTGCTGTGATCGATCTGTCGCCCCGGGGCGGCCAGGGTCTTGGCGCCTTCGAATTGGCAGGCCCGTCGGTTGGGCCTGCCGTTGTGGGCGGGGCTGCGCGCGGAGAGGATGATGCCTTTATCCTGCTGACCTCGGGCACGGCGTCTCGCCCTAAGATGGTGCCGCTGACACATGCGAGCGTGTGTCTTTCGGCCTACAATGCTGCGGTGGTCTTCGCGCTCGGGCCGCAGGATCGCCTGCTCAACATGCTGCCGCTGTTTCATGCGCATGCCCTGATATCCGGCCTGCTCACGGCGCTCGCGGCCGGATCGAGCGTGATCTGCACCGCGGGCTTCGACCCCGTTTCCTTCTTCGCCTGCCTCAAGGAGTTGAAGCCGACCTGGTATACTGCGGTGCCGACCATCCACCGCGCGCTGCTATCCGCTTCAGAGCATGACACAGAGATGACGCGGGGGTCTTCGCTGCGCGTGATCCGCTCGGCATCGGCGTCGCTGACCCCCGACATTCTCCAAGGGCTGGAAGCGCGGTTCGGCGTGCCCGTGATCGAGATCTACGGCATGACGGAAGGCGCATCCCAGATCGCCGCCAACCCTCGCCACCGGCGCAAGCCGGGCTCGGTCGGCCTGCCCGCCGGCCCCCAGATCGCGATCATGGATAATGAAGGCCGGCGGCTGCCGGCCGGCGAGCACGGCGAGATCGTGCTGCGCGGCCCGACCATCAGCCGGGGCTATTACAACGATCCCGAGGCGACCAGAGCCGCCTTCCGGGATGGCTGGTTCAGGACCGGCGACCTCGGCTATTTCGACCCCGACGGTTATCTGTTCATCGTCGGCCGCATCAAGGACGTCATCAACCGCGGCGGGCAGAAGATCTCGCCGTTGGAAGTGGAAGAGGCGTTGTTGGGCCACCCCGATGTGCTCGAGGCCGGCGTCTTCGGCATTCCGCACCAGAAGCTCGGCGAGACCGTCGGCGCAGCGATCGTGCTGCGGCCGCAGTCCGGCGCGACAGCGCATCAGCTTCGGCAATTCGGCCGGCAGCGGCTCGCCGCCTATAAGGTGCCTGGCCTGATCCGGATGGTTCAGGCGTTGCCGAAAGGGGCGAGCGGCAAACTCAAGCGAAGCGCGCTTGTCGAATTGGTGTCGGCCGGACCGGCAAGCGAGGACACCGAACACAAGCGTTTGCCTCGCTCCGAATTGGAGCGGCAATTGGCCGAGATCTGGGCGAGGCTCCTGGAAGTGGAGCGGGTCGGCGTCGATCAGGACGTCTTCGCGCTGGGCGCGGATTCGCTCGGCGTGACGCAAATGCTGTCGCGCCTGCGCGAACAATTCGGCGCTGATCTGTTGTTCAAGGAGATTTTCGACGCGCCGACGGTCGCTGAGCTTGCCCGGCGACTGCAATCGGGAGCGGCGGGCCGCGACCTCGTGATGCCGGGATGGCGCAAGACCGCAACAGAGTCAGGCCGCGCGCCGCTCTCGTTCCAGCAGCAGCGGATGTACGTCCTCAGCCGGTTGGATAAGACCAAGTACAATTACAATGTCGTCGAAGTGGCGCGCCTGTCCGGCCGGCTCGATGTCGCCGCGTTCGAGGCTGGTATCGCAGCGCTTTGCGAGCGGCACGAGGTCTTGCGTTCGACCTTCTCCGAATGGCTGGGCGAGCCGGTGCAACGCGTCGATGCGGCGATGCCACGGCTCGAACACGTGGACTCGAAGGGATGCGCCAAGGGTGAGCGCGAAACAGCGATCCGGCGGGAAGCACTGAGATTGGCGCATCACCAATTCGATCTCGAACATGAGTCGCCGCTCAAAGCCAGGCTGTTGCGCTTTGGGGTGACCGATCATGCGCTGCTGATCAACATCCATCACCTCGTCACCGACGGTTGGTCACAGCGGTTGTTCTGGCAGGAGCTTCAAGCGCATTATGCGGCAAGCCGCGCGGCCGCGTTGCCTCCGCTCGCGTTCCAATACCGCGACTTTGCCGCGTGGCAGCAGGATTGGGCGGCGACGTCGGCGGCAAAGGAGCAGTTGAGCTACTGGCGCAGGCAGCTTGATGGCGTCACCACGCTGCCGCTGCGCACCGATCGCCCACGCCCACAGATCTGGAGCGGGCGCGGCGCCCGGCATTACATCGAACTGCCGCAAGGCTTGTCGGCGCGGCTGAGGGCGCTGAGCCAGGCCAAGGGCGTCACGCCGTTCATGACGCTGCTCGCGGCGTTTCAATGCCTTCTCCATCGCTACACCGGCCACGACAATGTCGCGATCGGCTCTCTGATCGCGAACCGCAATCAGATCCAGACCGAACGCCTGATCGGGCTGTTCGCCAACACCGTGATCCTGCGAACCGACTGCTCCGGCGATCCGACCTTCGGCGAGCTATTGCGGCGGGTGCGGCATGTCACGCTCGACGCCTATCGCAACCAGGATCTGCCGATCGAGGAGGTGTTGCGGGCGCTGCAGGTGTCGCGCAGCCGCGACGGCAACCCGCTATTTCCGGTGATGTTCATCCTGCAAAGCGCTTCGATCGAGGCGGCGACGTTTCCGGGCTTGTCGACACAGCGCCTCGAGATCGATCCCCAGATTTCGCGCTTCGACGTCACGCTCGAGCTGGTCGAGGCCGATGGCCGTTTTTCGGGTTTCTTCGAATACAGCACCGACCTGTTCGACGCTTCGACGATTGCCGGAATGGCTGTGCATTTCGAGCGGCTCCTGAAAGCGGCCATTGCCGATTTCGAGGAGCGAATTTCGCGCCTGCCGCTGCTGTCGCCGGCAGAGCGCCGCCGCGCGCTGGCGGCTTGCAATGGGGTCGAAGCCGATTTCAGTGCCTTCGATCTCTGCGAGCGGTTCGACCAGCAGGTCGCGCGTGCGCCGGCAGCGGTCGCGGTCTCCGCAGGCGAGGTGCGTGTGAGCTACCGCGAGCTCGCCAGCCGCAGCGCGGCAATCGCCGCGCGGCTCGCGCAGGAGGATATCGGCGACGAGACGGTGGTCGCGCTATTCGCCGAGCGAAGCCCGGATCTGCTGGCTGCGATGCTCGCGGTACAGCGCGTCGGGGCGGCCTTTCTCTGCCTGGACCCGACCCAACCCGCTGCACGGCTGGCCGCGATTCTCGCATCCAGCGGGGCACACTTGATATTGGTCGGAGCAAGCAGCTCCTCGGCCTTGCAGGAAGTGCTTTCCAGCTCGCTTATTCAGCGCTCGATGCCCATCGTCCAGCTTGAGGGCCTGACCGCTGCCAATCCGGTAAAGCCGGCGCGGCGCACGCCATCGAATCTCGCCTATGTCATCTACACCTCCGGCTCGTCGGGGACGCCCAAGGGCGTGATGATCGAGCAGCGGGGATTGTCCAATCATCTCGCGTCCCTGATCTCCGAGCTTGGCCTGTCGTCCGCGGACGTCATCGCGCACACCGCGCCGCAGAGTTTCGTGATCTCGGTCTGGCAATTTCTCGCCGGTATCGTGGCCGGCGCACGCGTCCACATTTGTGCCGACGAGATCGTGCGCGATCCCGAACGGCTGGCGCAAGAAATCGAGCGGGCAGGGGTCACGGTGCTGCAGATCGTGCCGTCGCTGCTGCGGGTTATCCTTGAACAAGCCGACGAAGCGCCGGTGCGGCGCGCCTTCTCCCGACTGCGCCTCCTGATCTCGACCGGCGAGCCGCTCGCCGTCGATCTCTGCCGCGCCTGGTTTCGGCGGTTTCCCGAGGTGCCGTTGGTCGACGCCTACGGCGCATCGGAATGCTCCGATGACGTCGCGCTCTATCGCCTTACTGCGCCGCCGGCGCTCGCGACCAGCGTTCCGATCGGCCGCCCCTTGCCAAATACGCGCCTTTACGTGCTCGATCCGCATCTGCAGCCGGTGCCGGCCGGGATGGTGGGGGAGCTCTGCGTCGGCGGCGCCGGGGTCGCGCGCGGCTACATCAATGATCCTGGGCAGACGAATGCACGTTTCCTGTGCGACCCCTTTTCGCAAGATGCCGACGCGCGATTGTATCGGACCGGCGATCTCGCCCGGCGCCGCTCCGACGGCACGATCGAATGCATGGGGCGCATCGACGATCAGGTCAAGATCCGCGGCTATCGGATCGAGCTGAAGGAGATCGAGCATGTTCTGCTTGATCATCCGGATATCCGTGCTGCCATCGTCGAGCCGCGCGACGCCGGCGGCGAGACCCGGCTGGTCGCGCACATCGTCGCGGCTCCGGGCAGCCGGCCGGATGCCGGTGCGCTACGCGATTTCCTCAAGAGCAGGCTGCCGGGCCACATGGTGCCCGCAGCCCTCCTGTTCCTTGAACGCATTCCGCTCAACAGTCACGGCAAGGTGGACCGTGCCGCGCTGAGGGGGGTACATCAATCCGAACCCAAGGCCAGCGGCGTGACGGCGCCGGCGCGTCGCGGCACCGAGAAGACGCTGACCGATATCTGGATCGATCTGCTGAAAGTCCCCAGCATCGGCATCGCTGACAATTTCTTCGACCTTGGCGGCCATTCATTGTTGGCGGGCCAGGCGATGGCGCGTCTCGCGCGGGCGTTCGGGGTGTCGTTGCCGATCAAGACGATCTTCGAGGCGCCGACCGTAGAAGAACTCGCGCAGCGCATCGACGGTGCGTTGGCAAGGAAACCGCAGCACGTTCTGCCGATCATTCCGGATCTCGTGGAAACGGGCCCGCGCCTGCCGTCCATCGCGCAGGCCCAGATGCTCGGCATCGAGAGCGCGCTTCCGGGGCTTCCCCTGTTCAACCTGCCCTTTGCACTGCGGCTGCAGGGGCTGCTCGATCTCGCCGCACTAAAGAAAAGTCTTGGTGAGGTGATGCGCCGTCACGAGTCGCTGCGCACCGCCTTTGGCTGGGATGGCGACGAGCCCGCGCTCGTGATCACGCCGCCCGGCAAGCGCGCCGCGCCATTGAGCGTTGAAGATCTGGCGGTTCGGGCGCCGTCGGGCGACCGGCGCGTCAGCCAACTGCAGTTAAGGAAGGCCATGCTTCGCGCCGAGCAGGAAGCACGGACACCATTTGACCTGACACGCGCGCCGCTATGGCGGGCGCGCCTGTTGCGATTGGGACCGGACGACCATGTGCTGCTGCTCACGATCCACCACGCCATCGCCGATGGCTGGTCAATCGGAATCCTCTTTGACGAGATCTCGCGACGCTATGCGTCGCTCGTCGCTGGTCGCTCGGGACCGGCGCTGCAACCGGCGTTGCCGTTCTCCGATGCGGCGCTTCGTCAGCGCGGATGGTGTGCGACCGACGCTGCGGCGCAGCAGGCCAGTTATTGGAAGGAGAATTTGCGCGGCGCCACGCCGGTCTTTGGTGACATTGCCGGCGTCGCGCCGGCCCCACCTAGCGATCATCAGCCGGTGCGCCTGTCGGGCGATCTGGTCGCAGCGGTGACCGCCTTTGCAAGCCGAGAGAATGGCACGCTGTTCATGGCGCTGTTGGCGGGTCTGAAGACACTGCTCGCGATACAAACCGGCCGCGATGACATTTGCGTGGCCACTGCGATGGCCAATCGCTCCCGGCCTGACACCGAGCAAGTGATCGGACCGTTCGAGAACACCGTAATCGTCCGCACCCGCATCGATCCCGGCCTTTCGTTTCGACAGGCATTCGCCCGCGTGCGCGACAGCGTTCTCGAAGCCCATGCCCGACAGGAATTGCCCTTCAACATTCTCGCCGCGCGGCTCGCAGAAACGGGCATCGATCCAGCCTCCCTGATCCAGGTCTACTTCACCTTGCAGAATCCGCTGCGCCAGCCGCTGAAGTTTTCGGATGTGAAGATACGCACGCTTGGAAGCGCCTACCGCGAAGGACAGCCCGTGCTGCCGGTCAATCAGACTTGGCTCTCGCTGATGCTGAAGGAGCGGCAGACTGGCATCACCGGCTCGTGCAGTTACAAGCGCGAGCTGTTCGGACACCATGTGATTCCGCAATGGATGGAGGATCTTGTTGTGATCCTCACGCGTGCTGCAGCGCAGCCTGATGCGCCGTTGCAACGTTTGCTCCGTCGCCGCGCCGCATGAGATGCGCAGGCGTCGATTACTCCAGGCTGTAACGAGCGAGAAAACTACCTTGATTATTTGTCGCTTCGCGAGCAACATCGTTCCCGCGCCTGGCAAGGGGCGGCGGGAAACCCGGGGTATTTACTATGGGATTTGTTCCGTATCTTGATTTCGATAAGCTGACACCCGACGAAAAGAAAAGTCTGAGGGATCTGCTCAAGCGCGAGCGGGATCAGCTCAGAGATGCGTTGGCCCTCACGGAAAAGGGTTTGGCGAAGTTAGGCAAGGCCGCCAAAGCCAAGAAGGCCAAAAAGAAGAAAAAGAAGAGCAGGTAGAAGCTGCGCGACATCGATGCCATGCGCGTCAGCGCGAGAGGCCGCCTTGCCATCCTGCATCGCGCCTGGCCGCTCGTGCGTGGCATTGGCGCGGCATTTTGGCAAACAAGCGCAGATACCGATCGTCGGAGCTATCGGCGATGAAAGCCAGGCTCCGCGTATTCCCTGCCGTTTCGCGCAACCGCGATCCTGCAAAATATGCCGACGAGCTGATGCGGGTCGCGCATTTCGCCGACCGCAACGGCTTCGAAGGGATCTTGCTGTTTGCCGGCAATGACGTGTTCATCGAGCCGTGGTCGATGGCCCAGCATATCCTCGCGCGCACGCAACATTGTGCGCCGCTGATCGCGGTCAATCCGGTCTATCTGCATCCGTTCACCGCGGCAAAACTGATCTCCTCCTTTGCGCTGCTCTACGGCCGGAAAGTCTACCTCAACATGATCACGGGGACTGCGCTGAGCGATCTGCAGGGCCTGGGCGACGAGCAGTCCCACGCCGAGCGATATGCAAGGCTAGGCGAGTTCATCGCTGTGGTACGCCAATTGTTCGCGAGCACGCGGCCCGTTAGTTTCCGGGGCAGGTTCTACACCACGAATAACCTGCAGATCTGGCCGCGCCTGCCGAAGGAATTGATCCCGGAATTTCTGATCGCCGGCCAATCGGACGATGCCCGCCGCGTGGCGACGGAGATGCAATGCCTGATGATGCAGATGCTCCCGCCCGATCTCGAGCAGGGAATAAAGGCTCCCGGGTTGAATTTTGGGATCTTTGCGAGGGAAAGCCGCGCGGAGGCGAGGCGGGCCGCAAAGCGTCGATTTCAGGACAGCGACGACAATCGCGAATTATTCAAGCTGACCATGGGGAACACCGATTCCGTCTGGAAGCGGCGGCTTGGCAACGATGAGCAGGACGGCGCGATCCGCGACAACGGCTATTGTCTGCTTCCATTCCTGACCTTCCAGGCGGATTGCCCGTATCTCGTGGGCAGCTATGCTGAGATCGGCGCGAAACTGCGCAGCTTCGCCGAGTTGGGCGTCGGCAATATCATCCTCGATGTGGTCGCGGACGAGCAGGAACTCGATCACGTCCGCAAGGCGCTTGCGCGCAGCGGGGTGTTCTGAATAACGGCGCCGATAAGGTGGAAATGAGTCGACAACTTCGCGAAGTCGAGCTCCAGCGGCTTGCCGAGGCCGAGTCTGCGCTCGTCTGGAATCAATATCACCCCCGGAAACATCACTCGGTCGGGCGGCGTCCGGTGCGCGGGTTGAGCGGGGCGGTCGCCGGTCGCCGCAGCGCCTCGGGAAGAAACGGTTCGTCCGGCGCGGGTAAGGGATCGGCCCGGACGTCGGCCGCAGTTTGCGCCCGTTCGTGGGGGCTTTGATTGTCCCTGAACTTCCGCTTCACGTCGACGCCGCTGACGGGATCGTTGACGCCATGCTGGATGTCCCTGGTGTCCGTCATGATGTGTCTCCTGGAAGATCGGCGCCTCGAGTTGAGAACGCCCGCGCTGGCCCGCTGTTCCCCTGGTTTCCGAGTCGGGAACACGCAGCGTCGCAGGAACCTCTCGCCGGGCGCTTGCTTGATATCGAACGATCGACGACTCTGGAGCTGCAACTATGCACGACAGCACCGTCAAGAAAGTATCGGAAAAGACCTCGCCAAAGGGTGCGATGGGACAGACCTATCTGGTCTCGGGCAAGCGCGTTGCCATGCGGATGTGGAACAATGAGCGGCCGCAAACCGACCTGCCGCATCGACGCGATTACGAGACGGTTGGCTATGTGATCTCCGGCCACGCCGAACTGCTGTTGGAGGGGCAGACGATCAAGCTCGGCCCTGGCGATTCCTGGCTGGTGCCGGCCGACGCCGAGCACTGCTATCACATCATCGAGCCCTTCACTGCGGTCGAGGCGACCTCGCCGCCGGCGCAGGTACATGGCCGCGATGAGATGATGCGATAGGCCGCAAGGCGACGACGCGATCGGAGTCTCTGCACCTCTAGACCCCGATCGCGTTTTTTGCCACCACGTCGCGATAGAATTCCGCGCTCAGTTTCGGCACCCGCGCTTGCGTCTCGAAGTCCACCCGGTAGAGACCGAAGCGCTTCTCGTAGCCGAAGATCCACTCGAAATTGTCCATCAGGCTCCAAAGGAAATAGCCGCGCACCGGGACGCCCTCCGATGTCGCGCGCTGGAGCTGGGTTAGATAGTTGCGCAGATACATGATGCGGTCGAGATCGTAGACTTTGCCCTCGGCCGTAAGCTTGTCCTCGGATGAGGTGCCGTTCTCGCTGATATAGATGTTCTTGATGTTCCAGATCTTCGCCGCGAGCCTCGGCGCCCAATAGATCGTCTCGGGGCCGACCCGCAGCCATTCCGAATTCATGTGCGGGAACGAGGCCGGGAACGGCAGCACGTTGAAATGCGGCTTGCGGTCCGAGGCCGTGATGTAGAACTGCGGTGCGTAGATATTGAGCCCGACGAAATCGGTCGGCGAAGCGATGATCTTCAATTCCTCGGGCGTGAATTTGGGCGCATCGGCGCCGGCATATTCGAGGAAGCCCTCGGTATATTTGCCCTCCAGGATGACGCCGAGGAAGCCCGCGTTCAATTCGCGCGTGGCAATCTCGGCGGCGCGGATGTTCTCCGGTGTCGCGATCGCGGGTACGCAGGCGGCTATATTCTCGGCGACGCCGACCCTGGTGCCAGCGCGTCCCTTGGCGCGGATCGCCTGCACCGCAAGCCCATGGCCGAGCGCGACGTGATGGCGAACCTGGTTCAATTGCGCCGTCGGCAGTTTGAGCCCGGGCGCGTCGATGCCCCAGCCATAGCCGAAGTTGACGAAGCGGCCGGCCTCGTTGACGGTGAAGATGTTCTTCACCCGGTCGGTGATGCGCTCGGCTACATAAGCGGCGTAGCCGCCGAACGCCTTTGACGTTTCGCTCGATTGCCAGCCACCGACGCGGTCCTCCAGCGCTTGCGGCAGGTCCCAATGGTAGAGCGTGGCATAGGGCTCGATGCCGTTCGCGAGCAATTCGTCGATCAGGCGGTTGTAGAAGTCGAGCCCTTTCGGGTTCGGCGCACCTGCACCTTCCGGAAACACCCGCGGCCAGGCGATCGAGAAGCGATAGGCCTTGACGCCGAGATTCCTGATCAGGGCTACGTCCTCTTTGTAGCGGTGATAGTGCTCGTTGGCGCGGTCGCCGTTGCTGTTGTCCTCGATCTTGCCGGGCGTGTGGCTGAATGTGTCCCAGATCGAGCGGCCGCGGCCGTCCTCGTTGACCGCGCCCTCGATCTGGTAGGACGAGGTCGCGGTGCCCCAGACAAAGCCGGCGGGAAACGGGCCGGGCGCGTGCGGGTTGGCGGCAGCGGCCCGAGTCACGTTGCTCTCTGCGGCAGCGGCCGGCGCCGACGCGACGCCGAGCGCGGACATGCCCGCAAGCTTGGCGAAATGCCGGCGCGAAAATCTACCGAACATCGGTCACTCCGGTGGGGTTGGCGTCGATCTGATAGACCGAGATCCGGTCGATCTCGAATGCGATGCTCTTGGGCGAACTGGCATCGACGAAGCCGACGCCGAGAAAGAATTTCGATCCCATCGCAAGATTGACGATCATGTACATGGGATCGTCGTATCCGATGGGGACCCTGATGTCGGACACCGGCTTGCGGTCGATGAAGTAGATCAGCCGATCTTCTTCCCACAGCACACCGTAATTGTGGAAGTCGGAGTCCGCGCCGGGCACGGTGAAATCAAACCCGCAGGACTGGATGCGCTGGGTCGAAGGAAGCCGCCAATGCGTCGTCATCACGACGTCGCCGGGCCGCTCGCCTCGTCCTTCCACGACGTCGATTTCCGGAGGCCAGCCGCCGTCGTCGGCGAGCATCCAGAACGCCGGCCACACGCCGCGGCCCAGTGGGATCTTCGCGCGAATTTCGAAATAGCCGTATTTCTGCGAGAACTTGCCCTGCGTCGTCAGGATGCCCGAGATGTATTCATTGTCGAATAGCGCCGGCTTCAGATCGGGCGGCGTGCGGCTGGCGACGATCGACAGCACGCCATTGTGAACCCTGAACGGGTCAAGTCCCAGCGGGGTGTTCATTCGGCCGCCATAGCGGGGATCGACATAGATCTGCTGCTCGCCATTGGCGCTGGTCTTGCGTTTGAAATCGGAGCCGTCGCCGCCCCAATAGCGGGCCTCCGGCCACGCCGCCCCGCCGGCATAATGCGGCACCCATCTTCCGCCTTCCAGCGGATGTTCGTTGAAATCGTCGCTGAAGGTCCGATGCAGCGGCCGGAAGGTCAGCGAGGTCGGCGGCTGATCCTCAACGCGGCGGCACTCGGTGGTCGTTGGATCGGTGGTCACCTGCAAGGTGAGTGCTGCCGGTGCCGATTGGAGATCATTCTGGGCGAGCGCGGGCACCGTCATGGCGACATAACCGATCGCGAGTAGAACTCTCGGGGTCAATTCGCCGATCATTTCCGGCCTGCAATGGGTAGGTTAATCCAGGTTAACCTTTCGCGCCGCCGCCGGGCAAGTCGCGTGTGAGCGCACGCGCGCGGGATCGTCCCGGAATGTAACGCAGCGGTGATCGCGGCCGCGGTTCCCGTTAACCGGATGTCAACGATCGAAGCAGCTGTCGCTTCAACCGAATCTTAGCGGTTTCTACTCGTATAGTGTGTCGATCGTCCCGGGGTGTGTGCGTGCGTTCATGATGCGGCGATGGCCCTATCTGGCCAGGAGTGCGCTGGTCGCGGCCAGCGTGGCCGCCTTTGCGGCGGGCGGACATTTTGTCGCGACCACCGCGATCGACACGCAGCAAGCCAAGCAGCTTGAGGAATTGGCCAATATCGCGCTGCGACGCTCCGAAGTCGCGGTGGATTTCAGCGTTGCCACGCTCAATGATGTCATGCAGCGCGGTCCGATGACCTGCGATGCCGCTTCCCTCCAGGCCGTCCGCCTCAAGGTCTATCAGCGTTCCCAGGTCAAGGACATCCGCCTCGTCAACCGGGAAGGATCGGTGATCTGCTCCGCTTATTCGGAGACGCTCGAGTTCGACAATGAATGGGTCACGCGGCCGCGCATGCTGCAGACCGCCGATCACAGCCTCCTGCTGTTTCGGGTCGACCAGATCAATGGCGTCGCGCTCGGCGTGTTGAAGGACATCGACGCGCGGACGTCACTGGTCGCCATCCTCGGTGTCAGCGCTATCCTGTTCGACATCCTGCCGACGGAATTGCGCGACCACGGCGAGGTGATCGCCCAGCTCGACAACGGCGCCGATATCGGGCGATTTGCCGCCTCGCAGGTGTTGGATGCGACCGACGCCGTGACCTTCAGCAGCGCATCGCACCGCTATCCCCTGCGTGCACTGGTCCGGGTCGCGCCCGACGCCCTGCGACGCTGGAACAGGGACGGCTATTGGCCGTCGATGCTGCTCGCCGCCGTGCTCGGCCTCGCTTTCGGCCTGTTGCTGACGCGGGCGGTGGCGCGCCTGGAAGGGCCGATTGCCGATATCGACCGCGCCCTGGCGCGGCACGAATTCAAGCCGTACTTCCAGCCGACCTTCGATCTGCGCACCGGCGCGATCGGGGGGTGCGAGGTGCTGGCGCGCTGGGTGCACCGGGACGGCAGCGTCACGCCGCCGATGAATTTCATTCCGCTTGCCGAATCCAGTGGCCGCATCGAGGCGATCACCTGGCAGATCCTCGCACTGGCCTTGAAGGAGATGCGCCCGCGGCTCGCGGCGGACAAATATTTCAAGATGTCGGTCAACATCACCCCGCGCCATTTGCTCAGCGATGCCTTTGTCAGTCGGCTGCGTCGCGAGGTCAGGGAAAGCGGCGTCTCGGCGCGCCAGATCGTGATCGAGGTGACCGAGCGCGAAGCATTTCCGGACCTCGAGAAGGCCGCCGCCGTCGTCGAAGCGTTGCGTGAGCATGGTTTCAGGGTCGCGCTGGACGATGTCGGAGTCGGCCACAGCGGCCTGTCCCAGATCAAGCGGCTCGGGGTCAACACCATGAAGATCGACAAGTTCTTCGTCGATACCATCGTGCAGGATGGCTCGGCCGCGACCATCGTCGAGATGCTGGTACGGCTCGCGTCGAAGCTCAGGATGAACGTGATCGCCGAGGGCATCGAGACGGCCGAACAGCGCCAGGCGCTGCTCCGTTGCGGCGTCGAGTGCGGCCAGGGCTACCTGGTGTCGCCGCCATTGCCCTATGCAAAGTTCGACGAATTCCTCGTCGCATATGAGGCCCGGATAGAGGCCGAGGCGGTCGTTCGGCAAGCCTCCGTCGCTTAGCGCCCGCCGCGCGTCGCATAACGCTTTGCCTGCAACCGGCTCGCGCCTATAGTGATGTCTCGAAGACAGCATTGGTCCTGAGAGGTCACGTGACTGCACCAAATCCTGCAGCAGGCAAGCCGGTCGATCCCGCTTCGCTTGCAAACCTCCCGCGGCTCGTCACGGCGTATTTTGCATCGAAGCCCGATCCGGCTGACGCCGCGCAACGCGTTTCCTTCGGAACCTCGGGACATCGCGGTTCCTCGCTGCGGAATTCCTTCAACGAGGATCATATCCTCGCGATCACGCAGGCAATCTGCGACTATCGCCGCGAGGCCGGGCTGACCGGGCCGCTGTTCATCGGTATCGACACCCACGCGCTGGCGGAACCGGCGCTGGCGAGCGCGGTCGAGGTGTTCGCCGCCAACGGCGTCGAGATCATGATCGACGAGCACGGCGGCTATACGCCGACGCCGGTCATCTCGCACGCGATCCTCACTTACAACAAGGGCAAGAGCTCCGGCTTAGCCGATGGCGTTGTCATCACGCCGTCACACAATCCGCCGGAAGACGGCGGCTACAAATACAACCCGCCGCATGGCGGGCCCGCCGATACCGACGTCACCGGCATCGTCGAGAAGAACGCCAACCGCTATCTGGAGGCCGGGCTGAAAGGCGTCGCGCGGATGACTTACGACCGCGCACGAAAGGCGCCATCGACGCATCTCTATGATTACGTGACGCCATATGTCGCCGATCTCGGCAACACGGTCGACCTCGCCCTGGTCAAATCCGCCGGCGTCAGGATCGGCATCGATCCGCTCGGCGGCGCGGCGGTGCATTTCTGGCAGCCGATCATCGAGCGTTATGGAATCGATGCGAGCGTGGTGAACGACGCGGTCGATCCGACCTTCCGCTTCATGACCGCGGACTGGGACGGCAAGATCCGCATGGATTGCTCTTCGCCTTACGCGATGGCGAGCCTGATCCAGATGCGCGAGAAGTTCGATGTCGCGTTCGCCAACGACACCGATGCTGATAGACATGGCATCGTGACGCGCTCGAACGGCTTGATGAACCCCAACCACTTCCTTGCGGTGTCGATCGCCTATCTGTTCGGTCACCGCCCGCAATGGAACGCGAACGCCGCGATCGGCAAGACCATCGTCTCCTCCTCGATCATCGATCGTGTGGCGAAGAAATTGAACCGCAAGCTGGTGGAGACGCCGGTCGGCTTCAAATGGTTCGTCGAGGGGCTTGGCACCGGCGCGTTCGGCTTCGCGGGCGAGGAGAGCGCCGGCGCCTCGTTCCTGAAGCGCGACGGCTCGGTTTGGACCACTGACAAGGACGGCATCATCTTAGGTTTGCTTGCGGCGGAAATGATCGCCAAAACCGGTCGCGACCCGAGCCAGCTCTTCGCCGATCTTACCGCCGAGCTCGGCGTGCCCTTCTATGAGCGCATCGACGTTGCGGCGACGCCGAAGCAGAAAAGCGCGCTCAAGGCCGTGGGTCCCGAGCAGCTCAACATGAAGGAGCTTGCGGGCGAGCCGGTGCGCGCGGTCAGGACCAAAGCGCCGGGCAACGATCAGTCGTTCGGCGGCATCAAGGTCGAGACCGAGTCCGGGTGGTTCGCGGCGCGGCCCTCGGGTACCGAGGACGTCTACAAGATCTACGCCGAGAGCTTCCGCGGGGAGGATCACCTGAAGCGGATCCAGGGCGACGCGCAGGCGGCAATCGCGAAAGTTTTCGGATAGGGGTCTGCCGTCATCGCCATGCGTATTCTGCTCACCGGTTCCTCCGGCTGGCTGGGGCGCTTCCTTGTGCCGAGACTGCGGCAAGCCGGCCATCACGTCATCGGCCTCGATATCGTCGCGGGCGAAGCGACCGATGTGATCGGCTCGGTTGCCGACCGGGCGGTCGTCGAGCGGGTGTTCGCCGATCACGCCATCGGGGCCGTGATCCATGCGGGCGCGCTGCACAAGCCCGATATCGCCCGCTTTTCTCCGCAAGCCTTTGTTGACGTCAACGTGTCGGGCACGCTGAATTTGCTGCAAGCGGCGGTCGCCGCGCGTCATGACCGCTTCATCTTCACCTCGACGACATCGTTGATGATCTCGCAGGCGATCAGGGAAGGCGAGGGGCACGCCGCGGTCTGGCTCGACGAGACTGCGGGCCCGCTCGAGCCGCGCAACATCTACGGCGTGACCAAGCTCGCCGCCGAGGGGCTATGCCGCATCTATAGCCGCGAGCACGGGCTGAACTGCGCCGTGCTGCGCACCAGCCGCTTCTTTCCGGAGGAGGACGACACCGAGCGCGGATTTTCCGGCGAGAATCTCAAGGCGAACGAATTCTTGCACCGCCGCCTCACCGTCGAGGACGCTGCGGACGCGCATCTGGCAGCGCTCGATGGGGCCAAGGGCTTCGAGATCTTCATCGTTAGTGCGCCGCCGCCTTTTGCGTCTACCGAGGTCGAAGCGCTGAAATCGGATGCAGCAAGCGTGATCGCGCGCCATTTCCCTGATGCGGCCGCGCTCTACGCCAAGCGGAATTGGCGCTTGCCGCGCAGCATCGGCCGCATCTACGATCCCGCCAAGGCCGAACGTCTGCTCGGCTTCCGAGTTCGAATCGGTTTCGCCGAGGTCCTCGACGCGCTGCGCCGCGGCGCGCCGCTTCCCTTCGCGCACGATCCCGACTATGTCTCGCCGTCCACGAGGTTGCAGCATGGCTGATTTCCACGGCGTCTTTCCCTATCTGGTCTCGCCGCTCGATCCCGCCGGCCATATCCGCAGCGAGGTGCTGGGCCGGCTGTGCGATGATCTGATCAAAGCGGGCGTGCATGGACTGACGCCGCTCGGCTCGACCGGCGAATTCGCCTATCTCAACAATGCGCAACGCGCGCAGGTGGTGCAGACGACGATCGAGGCCGCTGACGGACGCGTGCCGGTCGTGGCCGGCGTGGCCTCGACCTCGACGGCGGATGCAGTGGCGCAGGCCAAGTCCTACCAGAAGCGCGGCGCCAGCGGCATTCTCGCGATTCTCGAAGCCTATTTTCCGCTGCCGGACGCGCAGGTCGAGTCGTACTTCCGCGCCCTTGCCGACGCGGTCGACATTCCCGTCGTGATCTACACCAATCCGCAATTCCAGCGCTCGGACCTCACGCTCGACGTCATCGAGCGCCTCGCCGCCCATCCGCGCATCGGCTACATAAAGGACGCCTCGACCAACACCGGCCGGCTGTTGTCGATCATGAACCGCTGCGGCGACAACATCAAAGTGTTCTCGGCCTCCGCCCATATTCCCGCGGCCGTGATGCTGATTGGTGGCCTCGGCTGGATGGCGGGCCCCGCCTGCATCATCCCGCGGCAGAGCGTCGAGCTCTACAATCTCTGCCGCCGCGGCCGCTGGGACGAAGCGATGGCGCTGCAACGAAAGCTCTGGCGCATCAACGAGGCCTTTGCCCGTTTCAACCTCGCCGCCTGCATCAAGGCCGGCCTCTCGATCCAGGGCTACGATATCGGCGATCCCATCCCGCCCCAAGCACCGCTGACGGATCAGCAGCGCAAAGTGGTGGAAGCTGCGCTGCAGGAGCTGGACTCGTAGTCCTGTAGGGTGGGCAAAGCGCAGCGTGCCCACCATTTACACTCCGCCCGTGATGGTGGGCACGCTGCGCTTTGCCCACCCTTCAGCTTCTCCCGTCTTTGCGAGGCAATCCACGTCTCCGCGGGCGGTGAGACGGATTGCTTCGCTGCGCTCACAATGACGAGTGGAGATGCCGTGAGGGCACTCTGGATCGCGCTGGATTGAAAGAGCGTGACGCAAACGTTCGCTTTAAGCGATCAATTAGCTCCCCATATTAGGTGTGAGACACAACTGGAAAGGAACCAGTCATGAAACTCGCAGCAATCATGCTCGCAACTGCACTGGCTCTCTCGAGCACGGCGGCGCTGGCGCAGACGGCAGCGCCGACGGCCGGAACTGCTGGCTACGGATCGGTCGTCGGGCCATCAGTGGGATCATACAATTGGCCGTCGGTAGGCTCGACAACCGCAGTTCCCACCTGGAGCAACACGACGAACGCCGCGCCTCTGCCCGGTCGGCTGCAGTCGGGTAACGTGCCCTTCGGTACCTCGACGGTTCGCAGGTAGGCACCGTAGGGTAGGAAAAGCGAAGCGTGCCCACCATTCTTGCTCGGCTCGTGATGGTGGGCGCGCTCGGCTTTGCCCACCTACAAATCCTACGTCATCGCGATGCCATTTACCGCGCCCTCTCCCCTTGTGGGAGAGGGCTCCTCGGCGCCGGCCGCGGACTCGTTCGGGTGAGGGGTTCTCTCCGCGGAGATAATCCCTCATCCGTCGCGCATTGCATGCGCGCCACCTTCTCCCACAAGGGCAGAAGGGAAGGGGATCCGCGGCTCACACCGCGCGAAGTCCCTCAGGTGCCTCCCGGATCAACGCTTCTAAATCGCGCTGCTCCAGCGTCTCCTTTTCCAAAAGCTTCTTCGCGGCGCGGTCGAGGACGGCGCGCCGCGCGCTCAGGATGCCCTGCGTACGCTGGAACACGCGCTCGACGATGTCGCGCACCTCGTGGTCGACCACGGCCGCAGTCTCTTCCGCATAGTCGCGTTCCGGCATGGGGTAGGGCCGGTCGGCGCCGGCCAGGAAATTGCCGGGCTCGCGGTCATAGGCGATGCTGCCGAGCTTTTCCGACATGCCGTAGCGTGTGACCATGCTGCGGGCGATATCGGTCACCCGGCGCAAATCGTCGGCCGCGCCGGTGGAAAGATGGTCGAACACGATCAGCTCGGCGACGCGGCCGCCGAGCAGCACCGCCATCTTGTTCTCCAGTTCCTCCTTCGTCATCAGGAAACGATCCTCGATCGGACGTTGAATGGTATAGCCGAGCGCACCGACGCCGCGCGGAATGATCGAGACCTTGTGCACGGGATCGACACCCGGCAGCGACAGCGCCACCAGCGCATGGCCCATCTCGTGATAGGCGACGATCTCGCGCTCCTTCGCATTGAGCAGCCGGTTGCGCTTTTCGAGCCCGGCCACCATGCGCTCGATCGCATTGGTGAAGTCGCTCATGGTGACGGCATCGCCGCCGCGGCGCGTCGCCAGCAGCGCGGCCTCGTTGACGAGGTTGGCGAGATCGGCGCCGGTGAATCCCGGCGTCAGCGCTGCGACCGCCTCGGGGTCGACGCCGGGGGCAAGTTTCACCTTCTTGATGTGGACCTTGAGGATGTCGATGCGTCCCTTCTTGTCGGGGCGGTCGACCAGCACCTGGCGGTCGAAGCGGCCGGCGCGGAGCAGCGCCGGGTCGAGGATTTCCGGCCGGTTGGTGGCGGCGAGGATCACGAGGCCGGAGCGCGAGTCAAAACCGTCGAGCTCGACCAGGAGCTGGTTCAGCGTCTGCTCCTTTTCGTCATGGCCGCCGGCGAACGGGCCGATGCCGCGGGCGCGGCCGAGCGCATCGAGCTCGTCGATGAAGATGATCGCGGGCGCCTTCTGGTGCGCCTGCTGGAACAGGTCGCGCACGCGCGCCGCACCGACGCCGACGAACATCTCAACGAATTCGGAGCCGGAGATCGAGAAGAACGGCACCTTGGCCTCGCCGGCGACCGCCTTGGCGAGCAGCGTCTTGCCGGTGCCGGGCGGGCCGACCAGCAGCACGCCCTTGGGCATGCGCCCGCCGAGCCGGCCGTACTCGGTCGGATTCTTCAGGAAGTCGACCACCTCGCGCAGTTCGTCCTTGGCTTCGTCGACGCCGGCGACATCGCCGAAATTCACGCCGGTATCGGCCTCGACATAGATTTTCGCCTTGCTCTTGCCGATCGCCATCAGGCCGCCGCCGAAGCCTCCGCCTTGCGCGGCACGCTTGGCGATGAACCACCACAGGCCGAAGAACAACAGCACCGGCATGATCCACGAGAGCAGATCGCGCAGGAACGTGCTCTCGATCTGTCCGGTGAAGCGGACGTTATGTTTCTCGAGCTCTTGCGCGACCTCCGGATCGACCCGCGTGGTGATGAACTGCTTCTGTCCGCCGGGTAGCGGCTCCTTCAAGGTGCCCTGAAGTGTGCGGTCGGAGATGCCGACGCTCTCGATTTTGCCCTCGCGCAGCAATTGCTGATATTCGCTGTAGGGGATGGCAGCGATCTTGCTGGCGCTGATATAGACGTACTGAACAAGCAGGATACCGAATATCGCCGCAATTGCGTATCCGATATTGAAACGCATCTTGTTGTTGTTCATGACCGCCCTCCGATCAACACCGATATGGGCCGCTCCAAGCGTCGGTCCCGATAGCCTTGGATGTGGGGCCTGGACGTGCCCGAGCGGGCGGCCGACACTCTAACATAATGGAACAACTAGCGCTCGGCGGCCGGGTTTCAACCCTCAGCGCGACAAATGGCGCTAGGTCGGGAAGGGTGAAGACGCGCTAATGCGACGTTGTGGTAACTTCAAGCACTAGAAACCTCCGGACAATTATCGCGTTTGTTGCCGGGGAGATCAGATGCCGATGAATCGTCGCTATGTTGTTGTTCTCGCTGTGGTCGCGGCCATCCTGGCGGCTTTGACCCTCAGCAATATTCGCAATGCGCCGTGGACGAGTTCGGCCGCCGGCTCGGTCGAGCAGCGTGGACCGCTCTCCGATGCCGAGCGCGCCAATATCGAGATCTTCGAGCGGGTCTCGCCTTCGGTCGTGCAGGTGGCGGCGCAGTCCGCCGCCAATCCGCTCAGTGAGGAGGCTGAAGGCGGCGGATCATCCGGAACCGGATTTGTCTGGGACAATGACGGTCATGTCGTCACCAATAACCACGTCGTGCAGGAGGCGAGCGCGCTCGCGATCCGCTTTGCCTCGGGCGAGGTGGCGCGCGCCGAGCTTGTCGGCACCGCGCCGAATTATGATCTAGCGGTGCTGCGGATCAGGGGCGCGCGCACGCTGCCGCCGCCGGTTGCGCTCGGCAGTTCGGCCGAGCTTAAGGTCGGGCAATTTGCGTTTGCGATCGGCAATCCGTTCGGCCTCGATCAATCCCTGACCAGCGGCATCATCAGCGCGCTCAAGCGCCGGCTTCCGACCTCCACCGGGCGCGAGATCGCCAACGTGATCCAGACCGATACCGCGATCAATCCTGGCAATTCGGGCGGGCCGCTGCTCGATTCCGCCGGGCGGCTGATCGGCGTGACGACGGCGATCCTGTCGCCGTCGGGATCGAACGCCGGCATCGGCTTTGCCGTCCCAGTTGATATCGTCAACCGCGTCGTGCCCGAACTGATCGGCAATGGCCGTGTGCCCACGCCGGGCATAGGCATTGTCGCCGCAAGCGAGGCCGTTGCCACCCGGCTGGGCACCGAAGGTGTGATCGTTGTGCGCACCGCGCCCGGTTCTCCGGCAGAGCGTGCCGGAATTCGCGGCGTCGATCTTTCTTCCGGCAATTTGGGCGACGTCATCACGGCGGCCGACGGCAAGCCGGTCCACCGCCTCTCCGACCTGACCGATCAATTCGAGCAGATCGGTGCCGGGAAGCCGGTCCGGCTCAGCCTGAAGCGCGGCTCGGAGACGCGCGATATCAATGTCGACATCGTCGACATCGGCCGCACGCAATAAAATTCCTGTCATTGGTCTGCGAGGGGGCATCCATGCTTCTCATGCGCCGGCGGGATGGCGCGTCTGCTCTCGTCCGCCGTCGGTTGTGTCGCGGCAAAAATCCGGTAAAACGCCCACCATCTTAAGAAGACTTGAAGGACGGACTGATGAACATTCTTCCCGGTAATTTGCGTTTCGGTGCGGGCCAGCCGGTCAAGCGTTTGGAGGACCAGCGGCTGCTCACCGGGAAGGGACAGTTCATCGACGACAGGCCGGAAGAGGGCGCGTTGTGGCTGCATGTGCTGCGCTCGCCGCATGCCCATGCCAGGATCGTTTCGATCGATGCCAAGGCGGCCGCCGAAATGCCGGATGTCGTGGCGGTCTATACCGGCGCCGATCTCGTGGCCGATGACATCGGCACCATTCCGACGCTTGCGATCTTCAAGCGGCCGGACGGCTCGCCGATGACGGTGCCGCCGCGTCGCCTGCTCGCGCATGAAGTGGTGCGCTTTGCCGGTGAGCCGGTTGCGGTCGTGGTCGCCAGTTCGCGCGTGCTGGCGCAGACCGCGTCCGAAGCGATCGTGGTCGATTACGATGTGCTGCCCTCGGTGGTCGATCCGGTCGAGGCGATCAAGCCTGGTGCGCCTCTGGTGTGGCCGGATGCGCCCGATAATATCGTCGCCGCCATGAGCTATGGCGATGCCGCCAAGGTCGAGGAAGCCTTCGCGAAGGCAGATCATGTCGTCTCGCTCGATCTCGTCAGCCAGCGCCTGGTGCCATCGGCGATGGAGCCGCGCTCGACCATTGCCGAGATCGAGAAGAAGACCGGCCGCCTGATCCTGCATGTCCAATCGCAAACTCCGGGCTCGACCCGCGACGTGCTGGCGGAAGCGATCCTGAAGCGGCCGAAGGAAAGCGTTCGCGTGCTCGTCGGCGATATCGGCGGCGGCTTTGGGCAGAAGACCAATCTCTATCCGGAAGACGGCATCGTCGCCTATGCCGCCACCAAGCTGAACAAGAAGATCCGCTGGCGCGGCGACCGCACCGACGATTTCGTCGGCGGCACCCATGGCCGCGACCTCACCTCGACCGGCGAGTTCGCGCTCGATGCCAAGGGCCGCGTGCTTGCCTATCGCGTGCGCTCGATCGGCGGCACCGGCGCCTATTCCACCGGCGCGGGCAACATCATTCCGCTGGTGCTCGGGCCGTTCGTGCAGACCGGCGTCTACGATCTGCCGCTGGTGCATTTCGAGGTGAAGTCGGTGATGACCCACACCGCGCCGGTCGGCGCCTATCGCGGCGCGGGCCGGCCGGAAGCGGTGTTCATCGTTGAGCGTCTGTTCGACGCCGCGGCGCGCCAGATCGGCATGGACCCGCGCACCATCCGCAAAGTCAACTACATCAAGCCGGCGCAACTGCCCTACACCAATGCGGTCGGCCAGGTCTATGACTCCGGCGCCTTCGCTCACATGCTGGAGCGCGCCTCCGATCTCGCCGATTGGAACGGCTTTACCGCGCGCAAGAAGGCCGCCAAGAAGAAGGGCCTGCTCTACGGCCGCGGCTTGACCAGCTACATCGAATGGACCGGCGGCCGCGCGCACACCGAAAAGGTCAGCCTGCATGCGACCGCGGAGGGGCGCATCATCCTGCATTCCGGCACCATGGCGATGGGGCAGGGCCTGCAGACCACCTATACCCAGATGATCTCGGATACGCTCGGCATTCCCCTGGACAAGATCGACGTCGTGCAGGGCGACACGGATCTGGCCACCGGTTTCGGCAGCGTCGGCTCGCGCTCGCTGTTCGTCGGCGGCACGGCCGTGGCTGTCTCGACCAACGACATGATCAACAAGGCGCGTGAGAAGGCGTCCAACGCGCTCGAAGCCTCGGTCGAGGATATCGAATACCGCGACGGTTTCCTCACCGTGGTCGGCACCGACAAGCGCGTCAGCCTGTTCGAAATC
This sequence comes from Bradyrhizobium sp. Ses1, assembly GCF_059512365.1. NCBI lineage: Bacteria > Pseudomonadati > Pseudomonadota > Alphaproteobacteria > Hyphomicrobiales > Nitrobacteraceae > Bradyrhizobium > Bradyrhizobium sp. Ses1. Next base: position 52,670 of record NZ_JCAMOQ010000016.1, on the reverse strand, counting down.
GCCAAGAAGGAAGACAGCGCGCGGCTCTCCGTCGACAGCCAGGGCGAGGTTGACGGCCCGAGCTGGCCGAACGGCACGCATATCTGTGAGGTCGAGATCGATCCGGAAACCGGCGTCACGCGTGTGGTGCGCTACACCACGGTCGACGACGTCGGCATCGCCGTCAATCCGATGCTGGTCACAGGCCAGATTCATGGCGGCGTCGCGCAAGGCATCGGGCAGGCGCTCTATGAGGGCGTCGCCTATAGCGAGGAAGGCCAGCTCCTGACCGCGACCTATCAGGATTATTGCGTGCCGCGCGCAGCCGATGTGCCGCCGATCGTGGTCACGCTCGATCCGTCCGCGCCGTGCAAGACCAATCCACTCGGCGCCAAGGGCTGCGGCGAATCCGGCGCGATCGGCGGCCCGCCCTGCATCACCAACGGCGTGATGGACGCGCTGAGCGAGCTTGGCATCACGAAGCTCAACACTCCGCTGACGCCGGCAAAGATCTGGCAAGCGATCCGGGACGCGAAGGCGACGTCTTAAGCTCCGCTCCGTCCGCTTGTCATTCCAGGGCGTGCGCAGCGCGAACCCGGAATCCATCATGCCGCACTAGCGGTGAAACGGATTCTCTGATGTGCAATTGCACATCATAGCTCGCGACTTCGTCGCGCCCCGTAATGACGAAACCCCGACGAAAAAACTGCAGTTTACGGCCCCCGATCTGCTACTCTGGCGCGAACGCAGACCGGGGAGAATTGCGATGCGGAAATTTTGGAGCGTGCTGGCGGCGCTGGCGACATTGAGCCTGACCAATTGCGGCTACAACGCGATCCAGTCCAATGACGAGCAGGTCAAGTCGAGCTGGTCGGAAGTGGTCAACCAGTATCAGCGCCGCGCCGATCTCGTGCCCAATCTCGTCAATACTGTGAAAGGTTTTGCGCAGCAGGAGAAGGACGTGCTGCTCGGCGTCACCAATGCGCGTGCCAAGGTCGGCAGCATCCAGGCCACGCCGGAAGTGCTGAACGATCCCGCCGCGTTCCAGAAGTTCACGCAGGCGCAGGGTGAACTCACGGGCGCGCTGTCACGGCTTCTGGTCGTGACCGAGAACTATCCCCAGCTCAAGTCGGACGCGCTGTTCCGCGATCTGGTGTCGCAGCTCGAAGGCACCGAGAACCGCATCACGGTGGCGCGCAACCGCTACATCAAGGCGGTGCAGGAATATAACGTCGGCATCCGCACCTTCCCGACCAACCTCACCGCGATGCTGTTCGGCTACAAGGAGAGGCCGAACTTTACGGTCGAAAACGAGAGAGAGATTTCGGTGGCGCCGAAGGTCGATTTCAACCCGTCGCCGGCGCCAGCGAAATAATTCAACGCGATCCGCTTCCGATGAACGCTGCACGCGCCATCCTGCTTGCGCTGCTGGTGGGCTGGATTTTTCCAGCCTTCGCCGAAATCGCGGTGCCGCCGCTTACCGGCCGCGTCGTCGACACGACTGGCACGCTGTCATCGGGCGACATCGCCTCGCTGACGCAGACGCTCGAGGATCTCGAGAAACGCAAGGGCAGCCAGATCGCGGTGCTGATCGTGCCGACCACGGGCGAAGAGACCATCGAGCAGTTCTCGATCCGCGTGGCGGAAGCCTGGAAGATCGGCCGCAGGAAAATCGACGACGGCGCATTGCTCGTCATCGCCAAGAACGATCGCCATCTGCGCATCGAGGTCGGCTATGGCCTTGAAGGCGTGCTCACGGATGCCACCACGCGGCGCATCATCGACGAGGTCATCACGCCGAAATTCAAGACCGGCGACTTTGCGGGCGGCATCGCAGCCGGCATCAACCGGATGATCCGCCTTATCGACGGCGAACAGTTGCCCGCGCCGGAGCCCGAACATTGGCAGGAGCACGACGTCTTCGACCAGATCGATCCGTTCAATCCCTTCGTCATCGTCGGAATCTTCGTGCTGGGCTCGTTTCTGCGCACGATGCTCGGGCGGCTGCTCGGCGCCGCCGCCACCGGCGGCATCGTCGGCTTTTTCGCCTGGATGCTTGCAGGCTCAGTTGCCGCCGCGGTGCTGCTTGCCATCATCGCTGTGGTCGTCACCTTGTTGGCCGGTAGCTGGGGTTGGGGCGGTCCGGGCGGTTATCAGCGCGGCGGCTGGCCGGGCGGCGGCTATGGCGGCTCCTGGCCCGGCGGCGGCCGCGGCTCCCGCGACAATGGGGACGGCGGCTTCAGCGGCAGGGGCGGCAGCTTTGGCGGCGGCGGTGCATCGGGGAGCTGGTAGCATGGACATCCGGCGCATCAGCAGGCACCTCGTCGAACACCGCTGGCGGACGCGGCGTCTGTTTCCGCCGCGCGCGCTCGACGCAATCGAACAGGCGATCAAGGCGGGCGAAGCCACCCATTCCGGCCAGATCCGTTTCGTCGTTGAAGGTGCGCTCGACGGCGTGCCGTTGTTGCGCAATCAGTTGGCGCGCGAGCGCGCACTCGATGTGTTCGCGCATTTGCGCATCTGGGACACCGCACACAATAACGGCGTGTTGATCTACCTCCTGCTCGCCGACCGCGACGTCGAGATCGTCGCGGACCGCGGCATCCACGCCAAGGTGGGTGCGGACGGCTGGGAGGCGATTTGTCGCATAATGGAAGAAGATTTCCGTGCCGGCCGTTTCGAGCACGGCGTGATCAAGGGCATCGAGGCTGTCTCGCGCGAACTCGCCAGGCATTTCCCGCCGCAGGGCCGCGGCCCCAACGAACTGCCGGATGCGCCGGTGGTGATGTAAGTGGCGGTCATTCCGGGGCGCGAAGCGAACCCGGAATCCATTTCGCCACAGGTGTATGCGGCCTGATGGATTCCGGGCCTGCGCCCAAAGGGGGCGCATCCCGGAATGACAGTGCAGCGACAATCGGCGTCTCGATACCGCCACAGTTCCAGTCATGTCCGGTTCATCCGGACTTCCTCAAAATTGACGTCATCTGCTTCACAGTCAGTGATGCACGTCGTGATGGCCCGGAAAGTTCCTTAAATTTCGGTAAGACCTCCAGCCAGTAACGATTTCGCAAGCAATAAAAGTTACCAAATTGTCAACCTAGTCTGGAGACTTTGAACGTGAGTGAGCAAGAGCGCGCCCCGATCCAAGCTGAAGCCGGCGCCAGCGGCGCCGCGCCGGCCGCTCCGTCCGCCGCAAGTGAGCCGGTGTCGGCGTCCGCGTCTTCGGAAATCGCAGCCAACCAGGAAGAGACGGCGCCGAAAGCGGACGCTCCCAAGTTCGAGGCGCCCAACTTTGAAGCGCCCAAGTCCGACGCTTCCAAGTTCGAAGCCGTCAAGGCAGAAGCGCCCAAGGTCGAGCCGACCCGGATCGAGCCGGCCGCAGCAGAAGCACCGCGCACCCCCGGCAAGCTCATGATCATGTCGCCGGGCGAACGCATCTGGGACGACGAAGGCGTGGCCGCCAAGCCCGTCAATGACGAGCAGCCGGCATCGTCGGGCAAGCGCCGTTTCGCCGCAATGGCGGCAGTCGTCGCACTCGCGACCGCGGCAGGCGCCATCGGCGGCGCGCTCGCCACCGCAGGCCTCGGCTATTACACCAAGCCCGCGACGGCAGCAGTGGTAGTGCCGCCGAAGGACACCGCGCTCGAAGCCTCGCTCGCGCGCATCGATGCCGATGTCACCGCACTGAAAGCCGGGCTCGAGCACGCCTCCAAGACCGGAACGAGCCAGTTCAGCAAGACCAATGATCGCCTCGACAAGCTCGAGAAGGCGCAAGGAGAGCCGGCCGCGAAGCTCGCCAAGCTCAGCGAGACCGTCGAGAAGCTGAAGGCAGCTTCAGCCGCGCCGGCCGCGGTTGCCGCGGCGCAGCCCGCTGCGGCCAAGGACGTGACCGGGAGTGTGACGCCGCCGGCGACGACGGCGGCTGCCGCGGCTCCGAAGCCCGAAGTCGGCCGGCTGCCGACCGTGGACGGTTGGGTGCTGCGCGATGTCAGCAATGGCGGTGCACTGATCGAAGGCCGCCGCGGCCTCTACGAGGTCTATGCCGGCGATCCCATCCCCGGCCTCGGCCGCGTCGACGCGATCCGCCGACAGGACGGCCGCTGGGTGGTCGTCACCAGCAAGGGCCTGATCGTCGCGCGCTAGTTTGCAGCTCTCGTAGCCCGGGTGGAACGCAGCGCAACCCGGGACGCCTGCATCAACGAGTGGTCCCGGGTTACGCTATCGCTCCACCCGGGCTACGTCCTCACCGCGATGTGAGCCGGGTTTTGACTTGAATACGCCCCTCAGCGCGGTGTTAGTGGGGCATGAGCCGTGCGCTGCGTTTCCTCACGATCCTGCTCGCCCTGTTGTGCGGCGCCTTGGCGGCGCGCGCCGCGCAGGACGAGGCGCTGGAACGCGGCACCGCAATCACCGACCCATCAGTGCTCCGTGATCTCGATCACGGCAGGTTCGGTCTCGCCCACATGCTGTCGCCGCAGCGACCTGTCGATCTTCCACTCGACAACGCCGAACTGTTCGCGCTGCCGTCGATGGCGCCGATCCGCGCCGCGCTCGACCGCGAGTTCGATCGCTACATCGCAAAGCACAAGCAAGATCTTCCGAACGAAACCATTGGGGTCGGCGACGGCTTCGCGTTCCAGCTGTTCGATCGCGCGCAGCTTTACTCAGCCACGACGCGCTTCGTGCTGGCCGGCATCGTCAACCGCATGGACCGCGCCTATGTCTCACCCGAAAGCTGCGGCGAAATCCGCCTGATCTATCGATTGACACGCGTGGATGCGCCTGTGATCGGCGACAACGCGGTCTCGCAGCGCCTGCCGATGACGCTCAATCTGGTCTTGAGAGCGAAGGGCGAAGGCGCGCGCGATCGAAACGGTGCTGCGATCACTTGCCGCGAGATTGCGCGCCGCTGGCTTGCCATTAGCGACGTTTCGTCGGCGGAGCAGGGCGGACTTGAAAAGCTCGCCGGCAAGGATGGTCCTCTCGACTTGATTGGGTATGAGAATATCAAGCAGATCGAGACCAATCTGCAGATCGCCCATGCGCCGAAATCGCCAACCCGCGATTTCCGCACCGACTATCTCTTGAAAGTGTTCAACTATGTCAGCGACACTGGCCGCTTCGAGGAAGCGCCGCTGGAGAACCAGATCGATCGCGACCGCATCCTCGCCGATGAAAACCTGACGCAGGAATTCAAGAGCTGGCTGCTCGATCCCAGGCATTTCGCCGAGCTCGACCGCGGCACGATCCTGATCCCGGAGAAATTCCTCGCCAGGGCTGCGATCGCGCCGACACCTGTTGGCTTCGACCTTTCGGAACTGCTGCCCGAATATGGGATGATGCGGGCTGAAAGCAGCTCGGCTGCATTTGATGACAATGATGTTGTCGGTGCGCTGAAGAAGGCGGCGCAAGACGGCACCAGGTTGCAGAACATCGGCTCGGTCGCGGGCTTCGAACGCCGGCTCAACGATATCACCTGCGCCGGATGCCACCAGACCCGCGGCATCGGCGGCTTCCATTTCCCCGGTGTCGACTGGATGGCGGCCAAGCCGTCGAACACGACGGTGGTGCCGGCCTCGCCGCATTTCTTCGGCGACCAAATCCGCCGCCGCGACATCCTTTCTGCATTTGCCCGCGGCGCGCAGCCGGACTTCTCCCGTGGCTTCTCCAACCGCCCGCAGCTACGCGGCAGCACCGAGCTTGCCGGCACCGAATATGAAGACGGCTGGGGCGCCCATTGCTATCAGCAAAGCGCGAAGCCCGCCGACAACGACCCGAGTTTTCAGAGCTGGACCTGCGCCGAGGGGCTCGCCTGCCAGGCCGCCGGCAAGACCTCGCGCATCGGCATGTGCTTCATCAAGAGCCCGTAAAGCCATGCTATGTTGACACTCGGAGGCCGCCCATGAGCGCATCCGACGACAAAGAGCGCAACCGCGAGATCGCCGAGAACGAGGCCGAGCGGCAGATGATCGGCGCCGTCCGCGTCAGCACCTGGGCTATCGCCGTCACCATCATCATCGCCGCGATTGCCGCCGGCATCGTCTGGGCGTGGCTCAGCCGCTGACGGCTATGCCGTCGCCGGTTGCTGTGCCCTCGCCCCTTGTGGGAGAGGGCAGCTCAGTCGCCAGCAACGAACTCGCTCGGGTGAGGGGTTCTCTCCACAAGTACCGTCGCCCGCGGAGAGAACCCCTCATCCGACGCGCATTGCATGCGCGCCACCTTCTCCCACAAGGGGAGAAGGGACCTCAGGCGTAATGCTTCAGCCGTTTTCCCGGCAACAGATCGTAAGCCGACTTCCAACCCGGAAGCGCCGCGATGCGGCCTAGCCACGCATGAATGGCCGGATGGCTCTTGGCGAACTCATAGCCGGTCTCGTCGCTCGGATAATGCAGATAGGCCATCATCGAGAAATCGGTCACCGTCGGCCGCTCGCCGAGCACGAAGGCTTTGTCCTGCAGATGCCGCTCGAGGATGCCGAGATAATCGTCGATCCGCCCGCGCAGAAACTTCAGCACATCCGGATTCGGCGACGGCATGAAGGTGCGCTGGAAGCGGTAGGTCGCCATGTAGCCGGTGAGCTTGTGATTGTCCCAGAACAGCCAACGCAGCAGCTCGAACTGTTCCTGCGCATTGCCGGCGCCAAACCGGCCATATTGCTCGGCGAGCTTCAACAGGATCGGCGCGGTCTGGGTCAGGCGCATGCCGTCCTCCTCCAGCACCGGGATCTCGCCCATCGGGTTGACGTTGGCGCGCCATTCCGCAGTCCGCGTCACGCCGCCGCCGAAATCGGTCCACACGCCCTCGAACGTCTCGCCGCACAATGTCAGCATCAGCGCGAGCTTGTAGCTGTTCCCGGACTCCGGGAAGTAGTGTAGCCGGTAGGCAGGCATAGGGCGCTCCTGTTCGTTGGTCCGACTTGCCAGCACAGGCTACGATACGTACAATTCGAAAAACAGAACATTTGTTCTGTAGGCGGTGCAGGGCAGCAATGCAACAGGAGTCACATTGGCGAGAGAGGCCGACCAGGAGATAAGCGCGCGCGAGCGTCCGCTGATGGAGGCGACCCTGCGTATCATCGGCCGTTCCGGCATCGATCGCGTGACCCATCGCGCGGTCGCGGCCGAAGCCGGCATGTCGCTCGGCGCCGTAACGCATCATTTTGCCACGCGCGATATTTTGGTCGACGCAGCGCTGCGCTTTGCATTGACGCGCGAGGTCGGCCGGCTGCAGGCCTTGGCGCTCAGCTTGCAAAGCAAGGCGTTCGATGCCGAAGCCTGGATCGAAGAACTCGTCGGCTGGTACGGGCAGGAACTGAAGACGCAAGCGGACATTCACATTGCCTGCTATGAGGTGTTCCTGGCCGCCGCACGCAGCGAGCGCTACCGGCCCATCGTGGCCGAATGGTTCGACACCTGGCGGCAAAGCTCCGAGCTCGCGCTGCGCGCAGCCGGCTCGATGAGCCCACGCGCGCATGCCGAGCTGTTCGTTGCCGCGCTGATCGGAATCCTGCTGCAGCAACTCGCCATCCCGCGCCGCAACTTCCGGCAGGAGACCAGGGCGGCGCTGCTCGAGTTGGTCGAGGGACTGATCGGGAAGGAGTAGGGCCGCGTCAATGTCGCGTCATTGCGAGGAGCGATAGCGAGGGAGCAATCCATGCTTGCCACTGCGGAGCTATGGATTGCTTCGCTTCGCTCGCAATGACGGAATGCTTCGCGTATCACTCTCTCCGTCATGGCCGGGCTTGACCCGGCCATCCACGTTCTTCTCTCCCTGAGGAGCAAGGGCGTGGATGCCCGGGACGAGCCCGGGCATGACGACGTGGTAGGTTCGGAGGCTAATTCACGCCACCGCGCCCGCGGCACGCAGCTTGCTGATATCAGCCTCGTCATAGCCCGCCTGGCGCAGGATCTCATCCGAGTGCTCGCCGACTTCCGGGGGCTTGCGCGGCTGCACCTTTTTCTCGCCGTCGATGAAGATCGGGCTGTTGACGGTCAGCATGGTGTCGTTCTCGAACCGCACCAATACTTCGTTCTCGATCATCTGCTTGTCGGTTGGGATATCGTCGAGGATGCCGACCACGCCGAACACGAGACCACTGCCGTCGAGGATCTTGCGCCACTCGGCGAGGTCCTTGGTTGCGAAGATTTCGTCGAGGATCTTGATCAGTTCCACCGAGCGGGCATGGCGGCCGGCCTTGGTGGCGAAGCGTTCGTCGGCGACGAGGTCCTCGCGGCCCAGGCAGCGCGCCAGCGTCGGCCATTGCCGTTCCTCGTTGAGCAGCGACAGGATGATCCAGCGGCCGTCCTTGCACTTGTAGTGGTTGGTCACCGCGTTCAGCGCCTCTTCGCGCGGCTTGCGCTTGGAGAATTTCGCGCCGCAAAGCTTTGCCTGCGCCAGCACGCTGTTGGCCCAGACGCCGTTCGCCATCAGATTGGTCGAGACGTGCGAGCCCTTGCCGGTGCGTTCGCGCTTGAACAGCGCGGTGACGATCGCGCCGTAGAACGCCATCGCGCAGGGGTGGTCGCCCATGCCGGCGACTGAGCGCGCTGGCGTGGTGTCCTCATCTGCGCGCACCAGGTCCATCAGGCCGGAGCGCGCCCAATAGGCGTTGCTGTCGAAGCCCGGCTTGTTGGCTTCCTCGCCCTTTTCGCCATAGCCGGTGAAGGAGGCGTAGATCAGGCGGTCGTTGAGATGGGCGAGATGATCGTGGGTGATGCCGAGCTTGGCCCGCACCTGCGGCGGCATGTTGGTGATGAAGACGTCGGCTTCAGTGACGAGCTTGTACAGCACCGCCTGCGCCTCCGGCTTGGTGAGGTCGAGCGCCAGGCTCTTCTTGTTGCGCGCTTCCAGCAGCCAGGCGAAATTGTGCTCGGTATGGGGATAGCCGGGCAGGTTCGGCAGGTTGCGGTAGGGATCGCCGGCCCCGGGCGGCTCGATCTTGATCACATCGGCGCCGAAGTCGGACAGCACGGTCGCGGCCGCCGGCGCCGCAATGAAGCTCGCGCAGTCCAGAACCTTCAAGCCTTCAAAGATGCCTTTTTCCATCGTGCCGTCGCTCCCGTGACGTTCGTTGCTGTTGTTCGTGAGGCGGAATTACCGCTGCCAATGATCCCGAGGAAGCGACATTTGACCTATCTGGGGTGGGGGATGCAACGGCTGTTTCGGCCGTCATTGCGAGGAACGGAGCGACGAAGCAATCCATGCCTCCGCGAGCATGGAGAGATGGATTGCTTCGCTTCGCTCGCAACGACGTGGAGAGAGCCGCGCATTCCAATCTATCCCCGAAAGCGCGGAGCGCTCGTCTCGAAGGGCGAGGGCCCCGGCGGGGCCTCATGGTTCGAGACGCGCTGCGCGCTCCTCACCATGAGGGGCGGACAGCGGTGCTAGCCCGTCATTGCGGCGTTGGCTTACTCCCCGCCCGCCAGCAGCGCCGCATTGCCGCCGGCTGCCGCCGTATTGATCGTCACGGTCTGCTCGGTCGCAAACCGCGCCAGATAATGCGGCCCGCCGGCCTTGGGCCCGGTGCCGGAGAGACCGCAGCCGCCGAACGGCTGCACGCCGACGACAGCGCCAATCATGTTGCGATTGACGTAGATGTTACCGACCGAAAGGCGCTCGACGATATCCTCGACGGCGTCGTCGATGCGCGAGTGGACGCCGAGCGTCAGCCCGTAGCCCGTCGCTTCGATCGCACGCAGCACGTCATCAAGATTTTCCGCGCGATAGCGCACCACGTGCAGGATCGGGCCGAACACCTCTTCGGTGAGCTGGCTAGCGCTCGCCAGTTCGAAGATATGCGGCGCGACGAAGTTGCCCTCCGGTGCAGTGCCGGCGAAATGCACGCGCGCCTCCCGCTTCATCCGCGCGATGTGCGCATCGAGCCGCTGTTTTGCCTCCGCATCGATCACCGGTCCGACATGGGTTGAGGGTTCGGTGGGATCGCCAAGTTTCAATTCGCGCGCCGCGCCCGCGATCATCTCGATCGTGCGGTCGGCGACGTCGTCCTGGACGAACAGCAGCCGCAGCGCCGAGCAACGCTGTCCGGCGGAGCGGAACGCCGAGGTCACGACATCGTCGGCGACCTGCTCGGGGAGCGCCGTGGCATCGACGATCATCGCATTGATGCCGCCGGTCTCGGCGATCAGCGGCACGATCGGGCCGTCCTTGGCGGCCAGCGTGCGGTTGATCGATCGCGCGACTTCGGTCGAGCCGGTGAAGACGACGCCTGCGATGTCAGGATGCGCCACCAGGGCCGCGCCGATCCGGCCGTCGCCTTGCACGAGCTGCAGGGCGGAAGCAGGCACGCCCGCCTCGTGCAATAGCGCGACTGCCTCAGTTGCGATCAACGGCGTCTGCTCGGCCGGCTTTGCCACCACCGAATTGCCTGCCATCAGCGCGGATGTCACCTGGCCGAGGAAGATCGCCAATGGAAAATTCCACGGCGAGATCGCGACGAAGACGCCGCGGCCGCGCAAGACGAGCATGTTGCTCTCGCCGGTCGGTCCCGGCATCGCCTCGCCGTCGCCGAACAGCTTGCGGCCCTGTGCGGCGTAGTAGCGGCAGAAATCGGTAGCCTCCCGCACCTCGGAGAGCGCGTCATCCAGCGTCTTGCCGCCTTCGCGCTGCAGCAGCGCGATGAAATGCGCGGCACGTTGCTGCAACAGCTCCGCGGCGCGTTCGAGGATTTGAGCGCGCGTCTCGGCCGGCGTCCGGCTCCAGCGGGCAAAACCGCCGCGCGCCGCGGCGACTGCGGCATTCGCTTGTTCGGGCGTGACCTCGCTGCTGGCAGCCGTCGGCGCTGTTTCGGCGTCGACCGCCGTCAGCAGGCCACGCAGCGCAGCGCGTTCGCCGAACTCGATCCCGCGCGAATTCTGCCGCTCCGGCCGATAGAGATCCTGCGGCAGCGGGATGTTCGGATGGCGCGCATGCTCTGCCGTGCCGATGATGTCGGCCGGCCGGCGCAGCAATGTCTTCACGGGCACCGCTTCATCGGCCGCGAGCGCGACGAACGACGAATTGGCGCCGTTCTCGAGCAGCCGTCGCACCAGATAGGCGAGCAGGTCGCGATGGCTGCCGACCGGCGCGTAGGTGCGATAGGCGATATCGGGGCGATCCTTGGCAAGCTGCGCATAGAGCGCCTCGCCCATGCCATGCAGGCGCTGGAATTCGAAGCTGCTGCCGTCGCCGGCCAGCTCCAGAATGGTCGCGACGGTGAGCGCATTGTGGGTCGCGAATTGCGGAAACAGCCGCGGCCGCAACGCCAACAGCTTCCTTGCGCAGGCGACGTAGTTCAGATCCGTCATCGCCTTGCGGCTGAACACCGGATAATCGGCGAGCCCGCGCTCCTGCGCGCGCTTGATCTCGGTGTCCCAATAGGCTCCCTTGACCAGCCGCACCATCATCCGGCGGTTCAGGCGTTGCGCAAGCTGACTGGCATAGTCGATCACCTCGCTGGCGCGCTTCTGATAGGCCTGGATGGCGAGGCCGAAGCCGTCCCAGCAGGCAAGCGCATCGTCAGCAAAGGCCGCGGCGATCACGTCGAGCGACAATTCCAGCCGGTCGGCTTCTTCGGCGTCGACGGTGAAGTTCAGGTTGAACGCCTTGGCCTGCCGCGCGAGTTCGACCAGCCGCGGCACCAGCTCACCCATCACGCGGCCGTGGCTCACCGCCTCGAAACGCGGATGCAGCGCGGAGAGCTTGACGGAAATGCCGGGCCGGTCAGGCAGGGGACGGCTATCCGCCGCGCGCCCGATCGCCTCGATTGCACGCGCATAGGAATTGAAATAGCGCTCGGCGTCCTCGGCGGTGCGCGCGCCTTCGCCGAGCATGTCGAAGGAATAGCGCGGTTTCTCAGCCGACTGCGAATGCGCCCTCGACAGCGCCGCCTCGATGGTCTCGCCGAGAACGAAGTGGCTGCCCATCAGCCGCATCGCCTGCCGCGTGGCGGCACGCACCGCCGGCGCGCCAAGCCGTTTGGTCAGTCGCCCGATCGTGCCCTGCGGCGTTTCCCCGGGCTGGATCACGCGCGCAGACATGCCGAGCGCCCAGGCCGAGGCGTTGACCAGGAACGCGCTCGATTTAGTCTCGTGATTGACGAAATCGCCTTGGCCCAGCTTGTCCTCGATGAACAGGTCGGCGGTCCGTGCATCCGGCACGCGCAGCAGGGCTTCCGCCAGCACCATCAGCGCCAGGCCCTCCTTCGTCGAGAGCGCAAATTCGCGCAGCATGTCCTCGATGCCGCCCAGCGGATCGTCATTGGTGCGGATCGCCTCGATCAGCCGCGTCGCGGTGGCGTCGATCCGCGCTTCCTGCTCCGCGCCGAGCCGCGCATAGGGCAGCAGCCGCGCCGCGATCGCGACATCGTCCGGCGCATAGGTCGCGCTGAAAGGTGGAAGAGAACCGTATTCGACTGGCATGGCGTTTTCCTCAGACCCACGAAGACCCTACTTCCATCCGAGCCGTATTTCGATAGACATATTCGTCCATATGCCTTAGAAAATCAGCCAATACGACTATTATGGTTGATATATGCCGGATTTAGATAAGACGGACCGCAGAATCCTCGAAATTCTGCAGGACGACGGCCGAATCGCCAATGTCGAGCTGGCGGAGCGCATCGGGCTGTCGCCGACGTCGGTCGGCGAACGGCTGAAGCGGCTGCAGCGCGAGGGATTTGTCGAGGGGTTCGGCGCCCGCCTCAATCCGCACCGGCTGGGCCTCGGGCTGCTCGTGTTCGTCGAGGTGATGCTCGACAAGACGACGCCCGATGTCTTCGAAAAGTTCGCGCGCGCCGTGCGGGCCGCGCCTGAGGTCCTGGAGTGCCACATGGTCGCTGGCGGCTTCGATTATCTGGTGAAGGCGCGCGTCGCCGACATGACCGCCTATCGCCGCTTCCTCGGCGAGAGCCTGCTCGCGCTCCCCGGCGTGAAGGAGACGCGCACCTACGCCGTGATGGAAGAGGTCAAGCGTGACGCGCCGCTGCCGGTTGCGTAACGCGTTCGCTCGCAAGATGTGATCCACAGGTTCCCTGCTGCCATATTGGCAGGACGAAGAGGCCGCGCTAATCCTCAGGGCCTCTTTGGGGCAGCGCGCATGAGCAACAACGATCAGCTAGGAAAAGGCGGCACACGCGCAACGCTCGCAGGCGTCTGCGCCGGCCTGCTGGCACTCTTTGCGTATCCTGCGGCTTCCGCCGAGATGAGCGCGGCGGTTGAGGCGCTCTACACGTCGGTGTCGATCTATCCGCCGTCGGCGAACGCGATGACGGTCTGCTACGGCTTCGTCTGCCGGCGTCGCGAGACCCTGGATTTCAGCGCCTCCGACCGCGCCGCGCTGACGCAGATCATGAATGCGGGCCGCGCCTCCGCGGCGGCCGAGCGTGCTGCGGTGCAAAAAGCAGTGATGTGGTTCGACCGTCGCATGGGCCCGATCATCGGCACCGACAAACGCGTGGCGAAGGCCGATTTCCGCTATTTCGACGACAAGCACAATTACGATTGCTGGGACACCACCCGCAACACCACGAGCCTGCTGCTAGTCCTGCAGCAATGGAATCTATTGAAGCACCACATCGTCGGCGATCCGCATTACCGCGGCAACACGCTGGTGCTGCAGACGCCGCACAACACCGCGGTGCTGGTCGAACGCGCCACCAAGGTGGAATGGGCCGTCGATCTCTGGCCGCGTGGCTATCTGCAGCCGCCGGACGTCATGCCCGTCGCCCAATGGGTCACGGAGGACTGAAAGTGGCCGACGCGCGGATGCGCGCGCTCAGCTCCTTGTGAACGCTTCCCTCTGGTGGAATTTGTTTGGACGTCACCCCCAGACGCATCCCCGAGAGTGCGACCTTTGCTGGGTATCCTAGACTTTCAAATTCTCCGCCGATGTCCGGCCACGATTGGCGATCTCGTCGTACTCGACCGACTGCCCCTCATTGAGCGTCGTAAGCCCGGCCTTCTGAACCGCTGAGATATGAACGAATATGTCCTTGCCACCCGATGAGGGTTGAATGAATCCGTAGCCCTTGGTCGGGTTGAACCATTTAACAGTACCTTTAGCCATTCACGTCGTCTCCGGCGGAAAATCAAATAATTAAACGAACGTGCCGGTCCCCGCACACCCCGGCATGTTCGCAAGGCGCAGGATAACGCAGATTGCGTCGCGCTTGGTAGGGCAAAGCTCACGCGTGATTTTGGCAGAAACACGCCGTTTCGCGGCGCTTTTGCGCCCTTTTGCCTATTTACCGTTCATTCCCGTGGAAAAGATCGGCCAATCGCGGCAAGTCTCGGGCATCTGGCGCGGCCGCAGCTTCGTGAGTCAGCGCTCACTATCTGTGCATGCCGACGTTGACGATGCGGCAGCGGCCGCCGCGATTAGCAGATGATAGTCAGGCCGCGACCACCTGATCGCCGCTCGCCACCGCGGATAGCGTGCGCGTGTCGTCGACCGTGCGCACGGTCATCGGCTCGTTGCGGCCGCGAATCGCGACTTCCTGTTGGGGTAGCGCATCGGCGGCCAGCCCTGCCGTGATGCGCACCTCCTCCGAGAAGATGGCTTCGCAGCCGAGCAGCTTGGTCATGTCCTGCAATCGCGCCGCGACATTGACGGCGTCGCCGAGCGCGGTGAACACCATGTGGTCGCGATAGCCGATGTCGCCGACGATCACCTCGCCGCCTTGGATGCCGATGCCGAAGCGGATCGGCTCGGGCAGGTCATGGCTCAGGAATTCGTTCAGCTCCTCAATGTTCTTGCCGATCTGCGCCGCCGCGCGCAGTGCCTGCCGGCAGGCCTGCTGCCGGCTGCTCGCGAGTCCGAACAGCGCCAGCATGCCGTCGCCGACGAACTGGTTAGGCTGGCCGCCGTTTTCGATCACCGCCTGCGACACCGCGCTGAGGAAGCGGTTGACGATGAAGACGGTGTCGAACGGCAGCCGCGTCTCCGCAAGTTGCGTCGAGCCGCGCATGTCGACGAACAGGCTGACGAGATAGCGCTCCTGCCCGATCCGCGTCGGGTTCGACGCATGCGCGTTGGCCGACATCGTGTGCGGGGTGAAGAGCTGGAAGAAGGAGAGGTCGGTGGTCGGCTTGAGCTGGCAGGCGAGCCGGACCGAGGGATCGGTCGATCCGACGCGGCCGAGCACGAAGGCCTCGCGCGGCGAAGGCTCGGGCAGCATGCTGCAGTCGCCGATGATGCGGATGCGGCAGGTCGAGCAGCGCGCGCGGCCACCACAGACCGAGGCATGCGGCACGTTGTGGCGCAGGCTCGCCTCCAGTACGCTCAATCCCTTGGGGACCCGGACGGTGCGGCCATTGCCGTAGGACAGGCTGATCATGCCGCCGCGCCGCTCAAGGATGGCGCGTCCGCCGCGCGCGAGCAGCACCAGGGCAAGCAGGCCGACATAACCGATCGTAATGCCGCTGGTGATGCGGTCGAGCATGTCAGCCTGCTCCAGCGTACCGACATGTTGCGCTGACAGGTTGTCGTGCCGCCACGCGGGATCGGTGCTGTCGGCGATCACGGTGCGTCCACCCTGGTAGACGCCGAGCAGCGCCAGCGTCGGGATCAGCACGGCGGCCGCCAGTAGAAACGGCGCCGCGCGTCTGAAGAAGCGGCGCATCCTCAGCCAGAAATATAGCCCGATGCAGCCGTGCACCCAGGCGATGACCAGCACCGCGAGCATCGGCCACAGCCTCTGCTTCGCGCCGACGAAGAATATATAGAGTTCCTGCGGATACAGCTTCTCGTGCCCGTACAGCGTATGGCTGAGCCGCACGCCCACGATATGGGCGATGATCAGGAAAGGGATGCTCAAGCCCAACAGCAGCTGCAGCGGCTCGATCGCCTTCCAGCCGAACTGGCGGCGCTGATACAGCGCCCAGATGCCGAGCCCGGAATGCACGAGGCAGGCGCTGTAGAAGATGAAGGCGATAGGTAGGAATTGCCAGAAGGTGGTGTGCCACTCGACGCCCCAGGCCAGTGCGTCCAGTGAGATATTGCCAAGCGCGTGATTAAGGAAATGGCTGACCAGATAAGCGAACAGAATGGTGCCGCAGGCGAGCCGAACCTGCCGCAAGCCGATGCCGCGGAAAAATTCTCGTAACTGCTGGCGCGCAGAGGTGGCCATATGATCTGTAGCTACTATCGTCAAATCTAATGCCTTATTCCCTGCCAAATACCATCGCCGTCCCGACCTCGTGCCGTTCCATTATAGTCGTATAACGTATAATGCCTCCGCGCTCTCAAGTCCGCCTCTCCCCTTGTGGGAGAGGCCGGATTGCATCGACAGATGCAATCCGGGTGAGGGGTCCCGGCCTCTCGAGGAACGTCCGCCCACAGATAGACCTGAACCCCTCACCCGGATTCCACGCGTGCCGCGTGAAATCCGACCTCTCCCAAGGGAGAGGTGGGAGCTCGCTGCTCCAGTCGCGCCCAAATTACACACCTGTCATGAGCCGGTCTTCCGGAACGCCCGCCTATCATTCTTTTCCCGCGACACGTTGACACCCCGCTGGGAGTCTAGGAAAAGCGCGGCCGTGACGAATATCCCGCTCAAAACCGGCCGCGCAACGCCGGACGACTATCCTTCCGCGCCGTCATGGCCCGTCGTGATCGCCCTGATCGCGGCGATGACGGTTCTGCGCCTGATCTATGCGGCCGCGCTCGACCTGCGCACGGACGAGGCCTATTACTGGACCTGGTCGAAGGAGAATGTGCTGTCGTTCCTCGATCATCCCCCCATGATCGCCTGGTTCATCCGCTTCGGCACCGCGATCTTCGGCGACACCAATCTCGGGGCGCGCTTTGCCGGCATTCTGGCGATGCTCGTGACCCAGCTCCTGCTCGCCGATATCGTCCGCCGCGTTACCCATGATTTCAGGGCGGTCGTGCTGGCGCTGCTGTTGCCGGAGGCCGCGCTCTATTACGGCCTCTTGATGGCGAAGGTCGCGCCCGACATCGCGATGATCCCGTTTGCGGTCGCGATGTTGTGGTCGCTGGTGCGGCTCACCCAAAGCGGCGAGCCGCGCTGGTGGCTCGCCGCCGGCCTGTTCGGTGGACTTGCGCTGCTCTCGAAATTCACCGCGATCATGCTGCTGCCGGCAGTCGTGGCGTTCATACTGGTGCCGTCCTGGCGGTGGCGCTGGCTCTCCAGCCCCTATCCTTATCTTGCCGTCGTGATCGCGATCCTCGTGTTCTCGCCGGTGCTGATCTGGAATTTCCAGCATGATTGGGCCTCGTTCCGCTTCCAGTCGGTGCGCGCCACCGCCGATCATCCGTTCTCGCTCCGCACCCTGGGTGAGTTTTTCGCGCTGCAGCTCGGCCTGGTCGGATTCGTGGTGCTGCCGGTGGTGCTGTCGGGCATCACGCTGACCGCATGGCGCGGCTATCGCACCGGCGAGCCGGTGGCGATCCTGCTCTCGACCGCGGTGATCGTGCCGTTCTTCTATTTCCTGTGGAAGTCGCTGACACTGCGGGTCGGCGACACCTGGCCGATGTTCCTGTGGCCCGCCGGCTTTGCCGCCACCGCCATCAACATCGCCATGCTCCCGCGCGAAGGTTGGCCGAAATGGATGATCCGCGCGACCATCTCCTGGGCGCGGATCGCGGTGATCTCAGGCATCGCCTTCGTCATCTGCGTGTTCGTCTACTATGTCGCGACGCCATTCAATTTCATCGGCCGCACCGATCCGATCGGCGGCGAAGCCGGCTACGAGCAGCTCGCCGCGCGCGTCGAGGACCAATTGCAGAAGCAGGGCGCGAGCTGGATCGCGACCACTGACTACCGCACCTATGCGATGCTGCGCTGGTTCTTCAATGGCCGCGTGCCCGTGGTCCAGCTCAACGAGCGCGGCCGCTTCCAGAGCTTCCGCGATCCCGGCATGGACCGCATCAGGGATCACGCCGGCATCTATGTCGTGCGCGAGCTCGACAGCCAGATGCCATTTTTGGATGCGGCAGGCGCCGTGCGCCAGCCGCTCGAACGCGTCGAGCGCGTCTGGCGGGGCATGGTGATGGACAGTTTTTTGCTTGAGAAGCTGACCGGCTACACCCCCGAACTCTCGCCGCCACCGGATTCGCCACTCTTCCGCTGGCGCGTGCTGGCGATATTGCTCGCGCCGGACGCGACCTGCACCTTCTCCCCTTGTGGGAGAAGGTGGCAGCCGAAGGCTGCCGGATGAGGGGTTCTCTCCGCGAGCGCCCATGCATGTGGAGAGAGACCCCTCACCCGACCGAGTTCGTTGCTGGCGCCGGAGCAGCCCTCTCCCACAAGGGGCGAGGGCACATCAACCCGCGCCACGCTCTTCGTCGTCGCGCTTGCGCAGCAAGTCCTTTGCGAGATCAGCCAGCGCGGGGCGCGGCAGAGCGGTGAAGGGGAGCGGGCGGGTCACCTCGATGGCGGCGAGGCCGAGGCGGGCGGTGAGGAGGCCGTTGAGGACGCCTTCGCCGAGGCGCTGCGAGAGCTTGGCGGCGATGCCGTGGCCGAGCATCTGTTGGATCACGCTGTCGCTGGCGGCCACGCCGCCGGTGATCGCCAGATGCGTGATCACGTGGCGCATCAGGCTGAACATGCCGAGCGCGCCGGGCCGGCCGCCATAGAGATAGGCCAATTGCCGGATCATGCGCAGCGCCGCCACGAACACGAACAGCACGTCGATCGCCGCACGCGGGCTCACGGCCGTGACGACCGAGACCCGCTGCGCCGCCGATGACACCAGCCGGCGCGCTTCCTCATCGAGCGGCGTCATCAATTCGCGCTCGGCGAGCTTGATCATGTCGGCGCCGTCGATGATGTCATCGGCATGGCCTTGCAGCGTGGCGCGGGCGCGGGCGAGTTGCGGGTTCTCGTGCGCGAGCTTGAGCAGATCATTCACGATCACGCGGCTTGCCGCGCGGTCGTCGCTGAGCAGCACGTCAGCGGCGCGCAGATGGAGTTTCTCGATCGTCGCCAGCCGCGCTAGTCCAAAGGTCTCGCGGCCGATGACGACGAGCAACGCGACCGTCGCGACCACGGCCAATGCGAGTCCGACGAAACCGAGCCCTTGGTTGCGCGCAAACAGATCCTCGATCAGGTGGATGACGCCGAGGCCGGCGCCGAGCAGCATCAATCCACCGGCCGCGGCCCAGAACAGCGTGCCCCAGCGGAAGCCGCGGCGCGCTGGCGCAAGCGGCGCATCGACCGGCACCGGCAACAGCGCCGGGTCGGGCTCCGGCGTGATCTGGATGGTGCCGCGGGCGGCCCGGCCCTTCTCGTCCGCGTCGATCACGATTACGGAGGGGTCGTCGAGCTTGAAGGTCGCCGGCCGCCGATGGGGCGTTTTCTCGCTCATTGCAGTCGGTCTCCGATCAGGAACTGGAGCGCGCGGTCAAGGCGGATATGGGGCAGGGCGGGTTCCTCGTCACCCTCCCGCACCAGCTTCGGAGGCCGAAATCGCAGGAAGCGGTAATCGGCCTTGTCGGCGGTCGCGCTGGACAGGCCGCGGAAGGTGCCCCTGAACAGTTCCTCGGGGTCAACAGGCAGATCGCCCGGAAAGGTCGCGACCTCAGTCTCGCCGTCGAAGGTCTCACCATTTGCGGTTTCGCCGGGCGCCGGCGTGCCCAGGATCGACGGCAGCTTTTCGCGGCCGCGCGCCACCTGCGCTTCGCGGGTCGCGCGCACCGCGGCGAGCGCCACCACGTCGATTGCGGCGCCGGCAAATTCGGCGCGGTCGGCGGCCTTCGCCACCGTGCGCCGCAGGATCGCTTCCAGCCGGTCATGGCTCTGGTGATGCAGATGATCGGCCTTGGTTGCCGCAAATAAAATGCGGTCGATCCGCGGCCGGAACAGCGCGCTCAGGATCGTGCTGCGCCCGATGCGGAAGCAATCCAGGATGCCGGCCAGCGCGGCTTCGAGATCGTGCAGCGCCTCCGGCCCGGCATTGAAAGCGGCTAGCGCATCGACCAGCACGATCTGGCGATCGAGCCGCGCAAAATGATCGCGGAAGAACGGGCGCACCACGACGTCCTTGTAGGCCTCATAGCGTCGCCGCATCATTGCCCATAGCGAGCCGTCGGGCGCGCTGCCATCGATGGGAACCTCGAGCGGCGCGAAGGTCAGCGCCGGCGAGCCGGCGAGGTTGCCCGGCATCAGGAAGCGGCCGGGCGGCAACAGGCTCATGGCAAAACGTTCGTCGCGGCAGGCACGCAAATAGTCGGTGAACAGTTTTGCGGATTTCAGGGCCGCCTGCTCGTCCTCGCGGCCTTGGCCATCGAGCGTTGTCAGATGCTCATGCCAGGGCGCGGCCAGTTCGGCGCGCAGCGGCTCACGCGACAATGCGAGGCTCTCCGCCGACCACTGCTCAAAGCTCTTGCTCAGCAGCGGCAGGTCGAGCAGCCACTCGCCGGGATAGTCGACGATGTCGAGGGTGAGCGTGCGGTCCGCGCCATTTTGCCGCTGGTAGTCAATGACGAGGCGAAGCTCGCTGATGTCGGTGGTCGAGTTCGGCCAGCGCCGTTCCTCGACGAGGGTGCGGACATGGTTCTCATAGTCGAAGCGCGGCACCGCATCGTCGGGCTGCGGCTCCAGACGCGCCCGGGCGATCCGGCCCGAGGCATAGGCCTCGAACACCGGAAAGCGGCCGCCGCGGGTCAATCCATGGATCAGCGCCGTGATGAACACCGTCTTGCCGGCACGCGATAGCCCGGTGACGCCGAGCCGCACGGTCGGGTTGAAGAAGCTGTCGCCATAGTCCCAGAGCGCCCGCGCCGACAGGCGCGCTTCCTCGACGATATCGGTGAGATTGAGGGCCATGCAGGCGAGGAGCAACTCGGGCGGGAGGAGGGCAATTGGCGAACGATTATCCGCAAAATGGCAATTGATGGGCCAAAATCAAGCACTTCGTCAGTCTGCCGCTGGCGGCCCCGTTCATCGCCGGTTCAAAAAACAGCCACGACGATAGGGTACTAGATCGGCTAACCTCCCAACGCCGATGTCCCCTCGCTTCTACTGTGCGCGCCGACTGGTCATGACGATATTCCGACTGAAGCAACTCGCCTCCAATTCGATCCACGCGGCTGGCGCCGTGATCTGGAACTATGACCGCGCCGAACTGATCGCCGACGGCATCGTCCATGTCGTCGGCATCTGTTTCGGCCTGATCGCCGCCACCGTGCTGATCGTGCTGACGGCTATCTACGCGACACCGGGCGATGTCGCGGTGGTCTCGGTCTACGTTGCGGGCCTCTTGGCGATGCTGGTGCTGTCGGCGACCTATAATCTCTGGCCGGTGTCGCGCGCCAAATGGGTGCTGCGCCGGTTCGACCATTCGGCGATCTATGTCCTGATCGCCGCGACCTATACGCCCTTCATCATGGAATTGAGGGAGAGCTATTTTGCCATCGCGCTCCTGATCGGGGTCTGGTGTGTGGCGATTGTCGGCATCGTGCTGAAATTGACGCTGCCGGGCCGCTTCGACCGGCTGTCGGTCGGGCTCTATCTCGCCATGGGCTGGAGCGGGGCGATGCTCTATGATGCGGTGGTGAAGGTGCTGCCGGCGATGGCACTGTGGTTCGTGGTCGCGGGCGGCGTCTTGTACAGTCTCGGCGTGGTATTCCACGCGTGGCAGCGGCTGCGCTTCCAGAACGCGATCTGGCACTGTTTTGTCTTGCTTGGCGCGGCCTGCCATTATACGGCGATCCTCGACCTCGTGCTCGCGAGTTGAGGCGCTGACAATTAAAAATCGGGAGGGGGCCATGCAGGTGGCAGAAAAAGTCGTGGTCGTCACCGGTGGCGGCAATGGCATCGGCAAGGCGCTGTGTGAAGTGTTCCACCGCGCGGGCGCCGCCAAGGTGGTGGTGGTCGATCTCGACCATGCGGCTGCTGAGAAGGTCGCAGCCTCCGTGGGCGGCGCGGCATTCAAATGCGACGTCGGGCAGGAGAAGAACGTCCTGCATGTGATCGAGGCGACCGAGCGGATGTTCGGCCCGATCGCGCTGTTCTGCTCCAATGCCGGCATTGGCGGCGGTTTTGATCCGCTCTCCGTCAATGCAGGCGGCACCTCCGATGAGCCCTGGGCGCGAAGCTGGGCGATCCATGTGATGGCCCATGTCTATGCCGCGCGGCATCTGGTTCCACGCATGAAGGCGCGCGGCGAAGGCTATTTCCTCAACACCATTTCGGCGGCCGGCCTGTTGTCGCAGGTCGGCAGCCCGGCTTATTCCACCACCAAGCACGCCGCGGTCGGCTTTGCCGAGAACCTCGCGATCTCGCATCGCGCCGACGGCATCAAGGTTTCGATCCTCTGCCCGCAGGGCGTCGACACCAACATGCTGCGCTCGATCCCGAAGGGCCCGCAATCCGGCGACGGCGACCTCACGGCAGAACAGGTTGCGCAGGACGCGTTGCGCGGCATCGAGCAGGAAACCTTCCTGATCCTGCCGCATCCGCAGGTGCTCGGCTACATGCGCAAGAAGACCGAGAACTACGACCGCTGGATCGGCGGCATGGCCAAGATCCAGGCCAAGATGCGTGAAGAGCACGGGAAGTGATCAGCCCTCATGGTGAGGAGCCCCGCAGCGGCGTCTCCGGACGATGCGGCGCATCGCCGGGAGAACCATGAGGCCCCAGTAGCGCCCCTGGGCCTTCGAGACGCGTGCAAGTGCGCTCCTAGGATGCGGCCTATCTACGTTGGTGCCGCGTTACAGATGTAGCCACGCCTGGCTTGACCCAGGCATCCACGCTGCAGTTGAGTAAAGCGAAAACGGAAATCTGCGGGGACGTCATGGATTTCGTCACGGTGCGGAACGGATCGATCAACCTCAATGTGGCCGTCGCCGGCCGCGGTCCCCTGATCGTCTGCGTTCACGGGTTTCCCGAGCTCTGGTACTCATGGCGTCACCAGATCGATCATTTCTCGGAGCGCGGCTATAAGGTGGCGGCGCTCGACGTGCGCGGCTACGGGCAGAGCTCCAAGCCGCAGGAGATTGCCGCCTACACCATTCGCAATCTGGCCTCCGATATCGTCGCCGTGGTCGATCAGTTGGGTGATGGCAAGGCGATCCTGTTCGGCCACGATTGGGGTGCGCCGATGGTCTGGAATACCGCGCTGCTCTACCCGAGCAAGGTGACGGCGGTCGCCGGCCTCAGTGTTCCCTACATTCCCAGACGACCCGTGCCGCTTCTCGACACGTTCAAAGCCACCTACAAGGACCGCTTCTTCTATCAGCTCTATTTCCAGGACGAAGGCGTGGCGGAGAAAGAGCTCGAGGCCGACATCCGCGTCGCTTTGCGAAAACTCTATTTCGCCATCTCAGGTGGCGCCCCGCTCAACAAGTGGCTCGATCATAAACCGGTGGATGCGAAATTGCTTGACGGGATGATCGATCCGAAGCCGTTTCCGGACTGGATGAGCGAAAAGGACCTGCAGGTCTATGTCGACGCATTTCGCGCCGGTGGCTTCCGTGGCCCGCTCAATCGCTACCGGGCACAGGATATCGATTTTAAAGAATTGGCGGAGTTTGCCAACAAGCCCGTGACGCAGCCATCGTATTTTGTGGCCGGCGAGCGCGACGCGGTTCGCGCGTTCATTCCCGGCATGGATCTCTATGCGAACCCCGGGATCGGCTGCACCGACTTTCGCGGATCGGTCATTCTCCCAGGTATCGGCCACTGGGTGCAGCAGGAAGCACCAGCTGAGACCAACGCAGCGCTGGAGCGGTTCCTCGACGGGCTTTGACGGTTAAGGGCCAATATCCGTGCCTTCTATCGTCGCGCCTTCTGCGTGGGCTTCTTCCTGACCCTCCGCGTGAGCTTTTCTTCTTCAATACCTTTACGAGCCGCGCGCGGCCTGAGCTTCGCCCCTTGCATAGTCGGCGTGCCGCTTGGCGAGACGACGCCGTCATCGACCTTCTGCTTGTGGCGACGCTCAGTGTGGGACAGCCGCCAGCGAACCAAATCGTCCGCACCGGGGCCTTCTTTGATTGCGAGATCCAGGGCGCTGAGCTGCTCACCAGTGTTCTTGTCGATGAAACTCCACTCGACGTCGGCCCCGGTCTTTCGATTGACAAACTTCAGCGGCGGCGCTGAAGCGCCAGAGACGTCGCAGCGATCCCCGATCTGCGCGAGCACCGGCATCACAGAGGCGATTTGCCAGCCCTTTTGGGTCAACAGGTATTCAAATCGTTCCGGATTTACCTGATAGCGCCGCCGCTCGATCAGGCCATTGGCCTCAAGGTGGTTCAGCCGGTCGCTGAGCGTCGCATTGGTCACGCCAGACGATTGGCGAAAGTCCTCGTATCGGTTGAGACCGAGGACAAGGTCGCGCAGGATCAGCAGACCCCAACGATCGCCGATCACCGCCATCACGCCGGCGATCGAGCATACCATTCCGTCGAAACCCTTCGAGCGCATCCACCATTTCCACGAGTTACGCGAGGATCATCGTCGCGAAGCTCTCATCATAAGAGCCAACTTAGGTCGGCAACACGGCAAATTCAACGAAGCGTGAGACGAGCCAGACTTTCTTGCTTTTCTGAGTCACTCTTATTATAAGAGTTATGGTCCAGTGACGAGTGCCGTCGTTTCGAATGACTGCGAAACGCCCGATCACCAGGCGAGGCTCCCGTTGGCCGGCCGCGACGCCGCTGCCAATCGGCTCAAAACCTGTGGAGATAACCATGCCCACGCACAGCACCTCCAAGATCTTCGTCATCGGCGGCACGGGCGCTCAGGGCTTGCCCGTCATCGGCGCTCTGGTCGCTGACAAGAAATATTCTGTCCGAGCCCTTAGCCGCGACCCTGCCTCCCGACGGGCAAATGCCCTTCGCGCGCTCGGCAACGTGTCCATCCTCGAGGGAACGTTCGCGGACGAGGCCATATTGCGGGAAGGCTTCCGCGGTTGCGACGGGGCATACGTCAATATCGATGGGTTCAACACCGGCGAGAAGGCGGAGACCTATTGGGCAATCCGCAGCTACGAGATAGCCGTGGAAGAAGGGATCAAGTTCTTTGTCTATGGAAATCTCGACTACGCGCTCAAGAAGTCCGGTTATGATTCCAAATTCCGCACGGGTCACTATGACGGCAAGGGCCGCATGGGCGAATGGATCTTGTTTCAAAACCAAGCGAACAAAGACAGGATGGGCGCGGCGGTGTTCACCACTGGCCCATACATGGAGATGGCAATCTCGGCGATGACGCCCATGACTCCTTCTGTGGAGGATGGTGTCGTGACGTGGCGAGTTCCGCTCGGCAACGGAGCCGTGCCGCACGTTGCTCTTGATGATTGTGGCTATTATGCCCGCTGGCTCTTCGACAACCCGGAGCGGGCGAATGGCATGAATCTCGAAGTCGCCATCGAGCATGTCGAGTATCAGAAACTTGCTGCGGCGTTCGAGAAGGTGACGGGGCATCCGGCGCAATACATAGACACGGACTTGGACGCGTACTGGAATGGTCCGCTCAAGGCGGCCGCTGACATGCCCGCCGGATACAATGCAGATCCCAATGACAAAAGCACCATGAGTTTCCGGGATAACTTCACCGGGTTCTGGAACGTCTGGAAATACGGAGTCGTTCAGAGGGATTACGGGTTGTTGGATGAAATTCACCCCAATCGAATCCGGAGTGTCGAACAGTGGCTTCGCTGGGAAGATCAGTTGGGAAGAGAGCTTGGGAAGGGGAGCCTTTGGGAAAGAGTTCAACCGGAAAATTTGTACAAGTCGCCGCCGCTTCTGAAGCTGACTGAGGATAAGAGGAAGGGGACGCTGTAGGGTGAACGGATGAAACAGGACGATCTTACAGCGACGGATTTCTACAGGGCTTGCGTATGTCTCGGCCTGAACAGGGCCGCCCGCGCCACATCGCGGAGATACGACGCGATGTTCAAGCCCATCGGCATCACGTCCGGACAGTTCACAATCCTGTCCGCGTTGAAGCGCAACGAGCCGGTGCCGATCAGCGACATGGCCGATCTGCTCGGTATGGATCGCACCACCCTCACGCGCAACTTGAAGCCGCTCGAAACCATGAAGCTCGTTGCGATCCAGCCGGACGTGCGAGATCGTCGTATTCGTAGTCTGACGCTGACGGCCAAAGGCCGGCTACTCCTGAAACAAGCGGTGCCCCTCTGGCGGAAGGCCCAGAAAGAAAGCAACCGCCGCATAGGCGCCAATCGTTGGGACGAGCTCAGACCAACTCTGGACTTCTTATCAGCCTGACGAGCGGGAAGAAGCGTCACGCATTTTTGTGCTCAAGTACGTGTAACTACACCTAAAAGGAGATAGGTCATGGATCGAGAACTCGAGCTCCGCAAACGCCGCGGGACGCGCGTCTTGCTGGTTGTGCTGGCCATCTGGGGATTGGCGGTCGCCTTTGCCGCGGAGGCAGGATTCTATCGTGCCATTCCCCCGCTGTTTCTGGCTGCCATCATCGCCTTGGGGATTGTGGTGCCTATTATTATCTACGCAATGTCCGATGGCTTCCGTGCATACATCGAAGCCATCGGTCTACGATCGATAACGGCATTTCATATCTGGCGCATCGCGGCCGCGTTGGTTTTCTTCTGGTATGGGGCGCACGACCTCCTCCCGGAAGCCTTTGTTCGAAACGCGGGGTGGGGCGACCTCATCGCGGGGTTCTTGGCCCTCGGCGTTTTACTTCTGCCCGAGAGTCGCAACCGGTACTTGGCCTTCCACATCTTCGGCTTTGCTGATTTTGTCGTGGCGGTCGGTACGGGGCTGACCTTCTTCCTCCTCAACGACCCCCGCATGTCCGGCATCCAGACGCTGCCCATGGCGCTGATCCCGCTCTACGGCGTCGGCATTTCGGGTGCGAGCCACATCATGGCGTTTGACCTGTTGCGTCGTGGCCCAGGGAGCGAAGTGAAGCGCGCCGCTGTCCAGACATGAAACGTGTGCTCCGGAATCCACGAAGTCGTGAAAGGAAAAGAGATGACCAACTCAAATGTGAAGGCTCCGGCAGCGCAGGATCCGACTGCTGAGACGAGCTTCTTTAGATGGCTATGGCAAGGCATTCTGCGGTTTGATGAAGCGCTGAACTTTGACCCATGCAGCGACGTTGCGCGTCGGATAACGGACCTCGAGAGGCATATCGAAGCTTCGAAGATCCCGAACAGAACGTCTTCGCTGCTGCGATAGCACGCGCGGTGCACACGATACTGCACAAGGCAGTCCAATCATCGCCAACTACAGGGAATTCATCATGAGGTCTCAACGTGTTCGCTCAGCAGCCAGCCTGCTGCTCAGTCTCCTGCTTTCTGGAACGATGC
Source organism: Bradyrhizobium sp. Ses1 (assembly GCF_059512365.1). NCBI lineage: Bacteria > Pseudomonadati > Pseudomonadota > Alphaproteobacteria > Hyphomicrobiales > Nitrobacteraceae > Bradyrhizobium > Bradyrhizobium sp. Ses1. Next base: position 25,431 of record NZ_JCAMOQ010000016.1, on the reverse strand, counting down.
TCTCAGGCGTTGGATTTGCTCAATCCGGTTCGCGATCTGCCGCGGCTGCCGGCGAGCCGGCGTCACCTTGGGACCAGCGTGTGAATCCCGCTGCCGTGCAAGCCGACGCCTGGTTTGACAACTATAAGTTCCGTGACGGGGAGACGCTGGCGCGCCTCAAGATTCATTATTCGACTCTGGGCACACCGCACCGCAACGCCAAGGGCGAGATCGACAATGCGGTCCTTGTTCTGCATTGGACCGGGGCAGACAGCCGCGCGCTGCTGAGCCCGACCTACACGAAGGCACTCTTCGATCCTGGTCGCGCGCTGGACGCGCAGCGTTACTATCTGATCTTTCCGGACAGTGTCGGTCATGGCCAATCCAGCAAGCCGAGCGACGGGTTGAAAACGAAGTTCCCGAACTACGATTACAGCGACATCGTCGACCTCCAGCATAAGGTGGTGACGGAAACACTGGGCATCAAACATCTTCACGCCATTCTCGGCATGTCCATGGGTGGAATGAATGCCTGGCAATGGGCCGAGGCCTATCCCGACATGATGGACGGCGTGATGCCGGTGGTCTCGCTGCCGATCTCAGTTTCGGGCCGCAACCTCCTCTGGAGGCGCATGGTGATGGATGCGATCCGTGCCGATCCAGAATGGAAAAACGGGGACTATACGGAGACCCCGCGCGGTTGGATCATGGGGTACAACATTCTGCGCCTGATGATCGACAGCGCTCCCGCTCTTCAGCACGAAGTGCCTGACGGCCCCGCGGTCGATAAATTCCTGAGCGCCAACCGTCTCACAGCGGAGCATGTCGACGCAAACGATATTCTTTATTCGCTCAAATCATCATTCAGCTACGATCCTGAGCCTGACCTTTCCAAGATCAAGACGAAGCTCTTCGCACTCAATTTTTCCGACGACGAGTTCAATCCTGACAAACTGCAAGTTCTCGAAAAGTCGGTTCCGAAGCTCGAACGTGGCCGTTACGCAGTTCAAGCGGGAACCCCGTCATCGCCCGGTCACTTCACCATGACACGGCCCGACCTATGGGCCCACCATGTCGCCGAGTTCATGCAGTGGCTTGGCGATACGCCTTCTCGGGCGAGCAACTAGAGCAATTTGCGGCCGAACATCCTCGCACGTCCGATCAGCCCACAAAACACGATACCGGCAGCTATAGTGGCGTGACCGCTGAACATCGCGAGGCCGAGGCTCCAGCCATGCCGAGCGACGAGAATGCCGAGCGCAAAAACCAGGGCGCACGCGCCGGCAATGCGATGGATATATGTCATGCTTGGCCGCAGGAGCCTGCCAAAGATATCGCGCTGCTGGCGATTCGTGGCGAACGCCAGCGCGGTGAACCCTGCCAGGCACAGCGCAAAGGAAGGGAGATGACTCATCCTGCCGCCTCGCCGGACGCAACGGCGGTCGGAGCCTCGCGACTCGTCTTGCGCCTGAACTGAGATCCGGTCTGCTGCCGAGCCGTGCGTATCGCCAGGACGGCATGGAGCGCAGCGAGCGCCCAGCACATGAGATCCACACCGGCAAAGACCCAGTCGCCTTCGGTGAGGCTCTGCCACAGCGGACGCTGCGTCGTCACGGCGTTGAGGAGCGGCAAGAGAAACAGCAGCGCCGATGCCGCCCATAATTGCTCGACCCAAGCTGACTTGGCGGGACGCACCAAGGCATGCAGCAGTGTCAGGGCCCAGACGCTGAAGAACAGGTCAATCTCCCAGTTGGCGCGGCCTTCCAAGGGGTGTGGCAGCAGGCGGTTGGCCCACAAGAATGCAGTCATTGCGATCGACAAGCCGGCGATGCACGCGATGTTCAGCCGCTCCACAAGGCGGAAGCCAAAATAGGGGCGATCCGGGTCAGGCAGCTTCTGTCGCCGCTTCACGGTCCACATCACGAGGCCAGTGCCCACCATGGCCGTACCCATGAAGCTCACGAGAAAGTACAGCCATCGCGTGACGGTATCGCTGAAGCGTCCCAAATGGAGCGCATAAAGGACGCCTCGGGTTTCGGCCGCAGCCCCCACATGCTCGTGGACCGCCAGCGGTTTGCCGGTGGTGCCGTCGAACTCCATATATTGCGGACTCATGGAAACGCGGCCCGCTTCTCCCCGCGTCACAGCCACACGCGCCGCCGCATCTCCGGGATGAACCGCATTGACGCGCCCCACATTCTCCCGGCCCCAGCGTTCTTGAGCCTGCCGCACCATGTCCTCGACCGGTGCCAGTGGCACTTTCTGCCCGCTGGGTTTGCCGGGCTGGATGAAGGCACTGAGTTCGGCGTTGAGTTGCTGTTGCTCCGCCGGGCTCTTGAACGCCACGCGCTCGCCCCACGGCATGTACAGCGCCATCAAGGTCACCAATCCGGTGTAAGTGATCATGAAATGGAACGGCAGCCCGAACACCGAAAGGGCGTTGTGAGCGTCCAGCCAGGAGCGCTGTCCTTTGCCCCAGCGGAAGGTGAAGAAATCAACAAAGATCTTCTTATGGGTGATGATGCCACTCACAATGGCCACGAGCATGAACATTGCGGACGCACCCGCAAGCCACCTGCCCCATATCACTGGCATGTAGTGGAATTGGAAGTGGAAACGGTAGAAGAACTCACCGCCCAGCGTGCCGCGTGAGGTGACTGTATGGCCGGTGGCGGGATCGAAGTTGGCTTCGCCGAAGCCGCGCTCGCCCGGATTGCGTGCGGGTGTACGCCAGAAGGCGTAGACACTGTTATTGCGCGCGTCGGGCAGGCGCATGCTCCACTGCGAGGTCCCGGGCGCGATGTTGCCGAGTTCGTCTGCAATTCGCTGCGCCACCACCGCCTGATCGGGAATCTGGGCTAGAGACGGCAGCTCCGGTCGCATCCATTGCGACAGCTCGTCCTTGAAATAGGACACTGTCCCTGTGAGGAACATGGCATAGAGAATCCAGCCGAGCAGAAGGCCAGCCCACGTATGCAGGCTGGACATGCTTTGCCGGATGCCGCGGCCGGCAACTTGCACATCGTTGTCCGTCTTCACGCCTCGGCCCTTCGTCAGGAAACGGACCATGCCGCCAGCGACAGCGGCACGGCCACGACGATCAGGCCGGCCCAAGCCTTCAGCGCGCTGCGCACGGCAAAGACCCAGATCACGGCACCGGCGTATATTGCGAAGCTCGCCAGCATGCCGGTGAGCACGGCCTGGGGCTTGCTCATGGGCAAAGCGAGCACGGCGACGCTGTTGAGCGCGGCCAGCGCATAGCCGCCGAACAGGGCGGCGACGATGCGCGAGATGAGCGGGCCCGTGGAGCGAAAGCGATGTATCAGGGCGTTCATTTGCCCGGAGTTGCCGGCGGGCCCGCAGGAATTGGTGTCAAGCCGTTGGCATTCACATAGGTCACGGTGGTGGCATAGCTCACGGCATCATACTTCTCAGCGCCATTCGTCCCCGCGCGTTCGCCGGGGCTGCGGTCGTTGAAGCTGACTTCAGCGACGTAAGTGCCTTTCCAAGGCATACTAAACGTTACAAGGCCCTGCTCGTCGGTGTGAGCTTCCTTGGACCAGCCAGATTCCGTTACCAGAGTCACCTTGGTCTTGGCTTTAGGTTGATTTTTGAAGAAGAGCTTGAACTGGCCCTCCTGACCTGTAGGCACGAGGTCCAGTACCAGCTTGGGCTGCTGCGCGGCAAAGCTGGTGATCAAGCGTGCGGCAGGATAGAACCAGTTCGTGACCTCTTTGTCTTGCTGCTTCCAAACATAGAGCGGGTAGCTCGCATCTTCCGCGACAATGCCGTCGCCGGGGGCCGTGGAAAATGGCAGCGTGAAGCCGTTTGCGGTCTTCGTGGCATCGGACTTTTGCTCGCCCTTGGTGGAGATGACCGTACCGGTTACCTTAGCGAACTTGTCGAGCAATCCCGGTGAGGTTTCACGAAGGTTCTCGCCGAACTCGCCAAAGCGAACGACGGCATTCTGGCCATCGGACTGCTCGATCCAGATCTGGTGCGCCTGCACGGGCGTTATCACGCCAAGCAGGGCGACTACTGCGATGAAGGGCTTTGTCATGACAAACACCTTAGAAATCGAATGAAGCAGATACGATGTAAGTCCGAGGCGACGCAACCGTTACGAATGTACCGGTCGTGAGCCAGTAGTTCTCGCCGGTCACGTTTTCGATGTTGGCACGGATCGTAACAGGCTTGCCGGTGAGCGCCGTCGTCGTATAGCGCGCGCCGATATCAACACGAGTCCAGTCGGGGAATCGCAGGAGATTGGCGCTGGTGAGATAGGCGCCCGACGTATAGATCACCCGCCCATTGAGAGCGAGGCCCTCGACCCACGGCGTATCCCAGTCGAGGCTGGCCGAGAACGTCTTGTCCGGCACGCCCTGGGCATCGTTGCCGCGCTCCAATGGATTGGTCGGGTTGGTCAGCTCCGGACGCAGGAAGGTTGCGCTGGCCATACCGCGCAGGCCGGGCAGCAACAGGCCATAAGCGGACAGTTCAATGCCGCGGTTACGCTGTTCGCCGTCATAGGCCAGTGCGTTGGATGCGGTCCGGATCTGGCTGGGTCGCGTAATCTGGAACACCGCCGCAGTCGTCGTGATGGTGCCCCAGTCCACCTTGATACCGGCTTCCTGCTGCTTCGATTTGAATGGGGCAAGCACAGTACCGGTGTTGCTGTAGCCGGGACCGACGATGGTGCCCTGGCTCAGTCCTTCAGCGTAGTTCGCGTAGAGCGAAACATTATGCCAGGGCTTGACTACCACGCCGGCAAGTGGCGTCAGCGCTTCTGCTCCGTAGTTGCTTGTCGGGAGACCGGTAGTGGTGCTGAAAGCGTCCTGTTCCACTCTCTGGTGACGAGTGCCGACGGTCACCAGGATCGCGTCATTCAGGAGCGACATCGTGTCGGCGATCGCAACGCTTCTGAGCGTTATCTCGTTGGCTAACCGCGGCGGCGGGCGTGCGCCAGTGACCACAGGAAGGGGGGATGGGTTGTAGATATTCGATGGCACTGACTGAGCCGGCGTATTGGCAACGTAAGCGTTGCCGTTCTCCTGATAATAGCCGGTGAAAGCGAGATTGATCGCATGACCGACCGGCCCTACTTGGAAACGTGACCGTATGCCTGCGTTGCCGCTCGTCGTCTTGCTGTAGGAGTCATAGTACGCGTTGATGAGCCTGAAATTGCCAAGAGCGTCTATGCCGCTAGGGAGTCCCGTGACACGGGAATCGGGGAACGTCTGAGTGTTCTCACCCTCACGATAGCCGATGCCCGCATAGGCCGTCAGCGATTCGGTCAGATCGTATTCGAGGCCCGAGGCGATGGTGTTGTCGCGCTGACGGAGCATCGTGTCCGGGTACCAGTTGCTGCGCGCGTCGGGCGGAGCAGGAATGAAGGGCACATTACCCTGAATGGTCATCTGCGGACGGAAGTTCTTGGTGTCGTCGTTCTGCGAAATGGCATCGAGCGTCCAGCGCAGGCGCTCCCCGCGATAGTCGAGTGACAACGCACCGAGACCCGTCCGCCAGTTTCCGCCGTCGATCGAGGCTTCGCCATTGCGCCCCACCCCGTTGAAACGAACGCCCCACTCCTTGTTTTCACCAAAGCGGTGGCTGGTCTCTAGATGGAGACCGTAATTGCCGGCGCTCATGAAGACCGGCGTCAAACGTGTGAAAGGTACCTCAAGCGCGCGTTTGCTGACGATGTTGACGCCGCCGCCGACGCTGCCGCCAGGGGCTATGCCGTTGATGAGCGCACCGGGCCCCTTGAGCAATTCGATTCGCTCGATGATCTCCGCCGGCACGCGACTGGAGGACACCAGCCCGTAGAGACCGTTGAAGCCAACGTCACCTGAAGGAACGCTGAAGCCGCGGATCTGGAACGTATCGTCGAATCCGTTGCTGCCTGTGGTGAGTCGCACCGAAGAGTCGTTGATCAGCGTATCCGCGGCCGTCCGCGCCTGCTGATTCTCGATCAGTTGCGACGTATAGTTGACGGTGCTGAACGGCACATTCATGACGTTCGTGCTTCCGAGCAGGCCGAGCGTTCCACCCTGTGCCAACTGGCCGCCAGCATAGGCTGGCGCCGGCGCTCCGATCGTCCGAGTCGATCCCATCGTGGTAACAGGCGCAGTCGGCGCAGGAGGCTGTTCGGTCCGCTGCCGGGATGCGACGCGAGTAGAGTGCTGAGCCGAACCGCGAGTCCGAACAGTGCGCGTCGCTCGCGCTCTTTGTTGGGGCGCATCGACGTGCACCGGAGGCAACACGTGCGGCTGCGCGCTCTGCGCCCTGCTCTGAGAAGAGCTCACACCGCTCAGGCATAACGTAACAACGCCCGTCGCCACGCCAACATACAAACGGTTCTTATAATTCTCGAAGTTGCTCAACAATCGCCCCCAGTTCGCTTAGTCGATGTCCGACTAGGAAATCGAAGGTGCGAAGGCAACGAAGGCGATTTAGAATCTATTGATGCATGCGCGTAAGAGTTTGTGAGTCCAATCTCTAACCACTCTAGTAAGCCAACGCTGAAATCTCTCTAATAAGCGAACTCTGACAACTCATCGTCCGGCACTGCGACGCTTTGACGCGTGAGGAGTGGAGGTTGTGCTAGCTAACACGTGACGCCGCTTGATAGTTCGCTTTGCGAAGCTCGCTCGCGCACCATCGCGACGCCACACGTCGAACTCTGCCGTCGGCCAGCTCAGAGCTTCTTTGTGATTCCGAGGCCACGCCTTAGGCCGAGTCGGAAATTGAAGAGGCGCCCGAAGGCGCCTCCAATTCGCTGGAGTGATTGCACCGCCTCTTTAGAACCGGTCGGCAACGCCCATGCCAGGATCGCTCACCGAACCGCGGCCGGTTTCCACATGGCCGGCGACGCGCCGATAGAAGCCGCTGCCCGAGTCGCTGGTGATGACGAAGTCATACCACAGGCCGGTGGTGCGCAGATTCCAGTACAGTTCACAGGGGTGGCCGGAAGCGGACACTTTGACATCCCACGACGTGCGCGGACCGCCGCCGAAGTCGGGTCCCGGGAAGAAGACCGGCGGATTGAATCCGAAGCCGGGGGCGCAGAAGTCGGGAGCTTGCTGGAAACCAGGCACCGGGCCGAAGCCCACGGGACGGACGCTCGGACGCGGACCGAAGCCCGGAGGCTCCGGCTGCATCGCGGCGGCCACCGAGGCGCTCACGGCGAGCAGCGGTCCATAAATCTTGTTGGACTTCACCGTGAAGCGAAGGTGGCCGTTGCCGTCGTTGCGGAGCTGCAGGTGCAGGCCGCCGTCGTGGACGTTGTAGCCGACGAAGATTTCCGGGTTCGGCTCATTCTTGTGCCGCATCGTAGAGATGTCGCCCTTGAAGTGACGGTGGAAGCCATTGGGGGCGAGCACCCACAGATCATAAAGGCCGTCGTCGCCAACCGCCCATTCGTCGTCCAGCATCTGGCCCGCCTCGACCGTGTAGCGCCGTGGAATGCGATCCAGGTGCATCTTGTCGTAGACGTGGAACACGGCGCCTGCAAAGCCGGTATTGGCGAACAGCAGCCTCACCTTGCTCTTGCTGGCATCAACCTGCGCGCTGGCGTGCAGAATGTAGGGTAGCGCGCGCGAGAAGCGCACGCCGGTTTCCTGAAACAGCGGCTGCGGCGTCGTCGGCGCGGTGGGGGCCGGCAGTGTCTTCTGGTGCGCATCCGATGCCTGCCAGTTGCTCTGGTCGGGAAGCTCCGGGAAGCGGGGATCGTTGGGGCTCGCGAAGTCGAAGGCGGTGGTGAGGTCGCCCGAAATGGCGCGGTGCCAGGGGCTGATGGAGTCCACCTTGATGCCGAAGCGCTTCTCGAGGAAGCGGCCCACCGACGTGTGGTCGAAGACCTGCGAATTGACCCAGCCGCCCTTGCTCCACGGCGACACGACGTACATCGGCACGCGCGCACTGAGACCCCAGGGACGGATGTTGCCGCTGATCTTGTCGTCGCTGCTCAGCACGTTGCCGACCGTGTTGGAAAAGTATTCACCCGCGAGCGGCATCGTGGCCTTGCCCATCAGGTTGCCGTCGTTGTCATAGGACGGCACCGCCGGTGCCGGCAGGTGATCGAAGAAGCCGTCGTTCTCGTCGAAGGTCAGGAAGAAGACGGTCTGGCTCCAGACCTCGGGGTTGGCGGTCAGTGCTTCCAGCACCTGGTCGGTGAAATTGCCGGCGCGGGTCGGGCTGCCGCCGCCGGGATGTTCGGAGTTGGCTTGCGTCGGCAGGATCCACGATACCTGCGGAAGGTTGCCGCTCATCACATCGGCCTTCAGCCTGTCGAGATAATCCGGGCCACCGGTCAGGCCGTGCACATAATTGGGATCGCCCGGCTGGGCGTGGCGGAAGCTGGCGAACGCCAGGCAGCCGTGCATCGCGCCGGTCCAGTTGTCGTTCATGTCCTGGTAGACGTGCCAGCTGACGCCGGCGCGCTGCAGCAGGTCGGGGAGGGTGGGCCAGTTAAAGTCGCTGCCGACATAGCGGTAGTTCGGCTGCGGCTGAGGCAGGCCGGCCACCCACTTCGAAGGGTTGGGCCAGCAGCGGTTGTTGTTGGGCTCGGAATCGTTCGTCGTGCAGTTGATGCCCTGCGCACGCAGCGCGGGATTGAAGTTGGAGCCCGACCAGAACACGATCCGGTTGGGATCGGTGCCGGTGGTGATGGAGGCGTGGTAGGCATCGCACAGCGTGAAGGCCTCGGCCAGCGCGAACTGGAAGGGAATGTCGTCGCGGCCGAAATAGCCCATCGCGTACGGGGTCTTGTACTTGGCCCAGAAGCCCATCTTGCCCTGGTTCCACGCGGCCTGACTGTCGCCAAACGAGTGCGGCGTGCCGTACCCGACCAGCGCGTTGCTGGTCGCGGAGTCGCGGTGATAGGGCGGGATCTCACGGGCGCCGTCGGACTGAAACCACACCGGCTTGCCGCTTTCGAGCGGAATAGGGAAGCGATCGCCGAAGCCGCGCACGCCGCGCAGCGTACCGAAATAGTGGTCGAACGAGCGGTTCTCCTGCATCAGGATCACGATGTGCTTGACGTCCATGATCGTGCCGGTCCGGCGCCGCGCCGGAATGGCCAGCGCCCGGTTGATGCTGGTAAAGGCAGCCGCCGCCGTGGCGCCCGCCAGAAAGTCGCGACGTGTTGTCATTATTGTTCTACCTTTGGTTGAATAGTTGAAGGAACGGACGACGGCTTGCGGTGCAGGCTTGGTGCACTGCCCGGGCCAGCCGTTCGGCAATACCAGTGCGACTTGACGTCGCTGTGAATAATTTATTTCCGAGAGAATTTTTTGTGAGCTTTTCTCAGTGTAGGGTGACTGAGCACCGAGAGAGGGGAGAGCGGGCCGGACATGACACATGGGCCATCTTCGTCGCCGGCTCATCCCGGCGGCCGACGAGAATTGAAGCTCTGCGCAAGGGGAATCGCGGTAACCTTCCGCGATCCACCAAATGAATTCCCACGTTGTTCGCGAGGACGCGGGTGACACGCTCGAACTTCAATGCAGGGCCGTCCGTGAGCGGTATTCTGTCCCGCGTTCGTGAATTGCAATCCGATCTTCCTCCAAAAGCCAGGCAAATCGCCGAGCTGATTATCGCGCAGCCGGAGTCCTTCATTCACATGTCGATCACCGAAGTTGCCGAGACATGTGGCGTGAGCGAAGGCACGATCGTTTCCTTTTGCGGCCGGGTGGGCGTTCGCGGGTTCCAGGAGCTCAAGATTCTTCTGGCGCGCGATCTGATCGAGCCGGTTCGTCTGATTCAGGAGGATCTGCATCGAGGCGATGATCCGGCGACCGTCACGGATCACATCTTTGCTGCTCACGCCGCTTCGCTCCACGAGACGCGCCGCCTGCTCTTAATGGAATCGCTGGCGAAGGCGGCGAGCTTGTTGAGGGAAGCGCAGCGGATCGAGATCTATGGCATAGGAAGTTCGGCGCCGATTGCGCAGGACCTCTCCTATCGCCTGCTGCAACTGGGGCTCGCGGCGAGCGCAGTCGTCGATTCTCATGTCCAGGCCGTCAGCGCGGGCATGACCGGCCCGGCGGTCACGACCGTTACGGTGTCTCACTCAGGCAGCACGGTCGAGACTGTGCTCGCGACCCGATTGGCGCGGGAAGCCGGCGCTCGGACAATCGGCATCACCCGGCTCGGCAAGTCGCCTCTGGCGGCCCATTGCGACGTTCTGCTCTATACCGTCGCCAATGAAACCAGATATCGGCCCGAGGCCATGAGCAGCCGCGTGGCTCAGCTCGCCATAATCGACACCCTGGTGAGCTGTTGCGCCCTGACCGACACCGAGCGCTCTGTGGACCGGCTTCAACACGCCGCGCGTATTCTTTCCGAGAAGCGCTTTTGACCGCACAGCTTGCGGCGGAGAGCCGCAACAGGATGGCTCCGACCCGAGCCTAAAATCTCCACCCGAGATGCCTTTCGGAGGATGCCCCCACTTGGCTTTGATGTACAATTGATGCCGGTTGCCCACCACAGGAGGTAAGTCATGAAAAGCCTCTATGCTCTCGCGTCAGTTGGGTTCTGCGTAGCTTCGGCAGCCCTCACCATCACCTCGGCGTCGGCTTTTCCAAACGAGGAGATCCCGAAAACCGAACCGGAGTACATCGCCAAGACAAAGACCGCCGCGCCGGCGTCGGTCGTGAACAACGCGACGATCACCATGCCGCAGCCGGATGGGTCTTCCAAGACCGTCCAAACCGGATCGAACGGTTTCACGTGCTTTATCGGCAACGACGGAACACCCGAATGCGATGACCAGAACGCCATGGAATGGCGCAAAGCTCTCCAGGCCAAACAGACCCCGCCGAACAAGATTGGCTTCATCTTCATGCTGGCCGGTGACACCGGCACGAGCAATCATGATTCCTCCGAACGGCACACGCACCAGCATTGGGTCCAGACCGGGCCGCATGTGATGATCGTCGGCGGCGCAGCGCACGAGATGCTCAGTCCGTATCCGCGCGATCTGGATGTCAAAGACCCGACGCAGCCTTATGTGATGTTCCCCGGCAAACCCAACGAGCACCTGATGATCCCGGTGGTCTCGCAAGAGCTTACGACGGGCAGCACGCGGTGACGCGGGTGAACTCCGCCGTGCCTGAGAGCAGCGGGCACGGCGGCTGATTCCGTATGATCGCAATGGCGGATCTGTGCTGCCCGCGTGATATTTCTTGGCGGTACAGCGCAAAGCGGGAACGTTTCAACTCATGCCAGCCTGCTTGGGGCCGGCCTGAGTTCAAGTTCTCAAGCCCCGACCTTCCTGGCGGCAGGAACCGTCCATGTGCCGTTGATGATGGAGGGGTCCGTTTCCTGCGGCCAGTACATGCGCAGCATGAGTATGAAATCTCCCTCGGGAGCGGGCAGCCAGTTTGACTCCTTGTCTTGGCCCGGGGAGTCCTTTTGAATGTAGAGCTCGACCGAGCCGTCCGCGTTTTCCTTCAGATCTTCACGGGCGCTGATCGAGTAGCGGTTGATCGGATTGTTCACGAAGAAGTAGCTGCTATCGTACATCGTGAGCGACCAGAATCCCTCCGCGGGAGGCAGGTGGCCTTTGGGAAACCGCATGACGTATTTGTTTGCGCCATTGTACTTACGGCCATCCGCATCCTTTTGTGAGGTCGGGTAGACTGCGTCCTGCGGACGATTGGCGCCGAGCCCGATCGCGGTCACCAGGGCCCGCATCAGATAGTCGGTCCCGTAGATGCCGGTTTTCGTTGTGAAGGCAAAGCCATTCTCATCCCTGATGGCTTTGTTGATCTTGAACTGAAGCATGATCCTGTCGAACGATACCTCCGGTAAGCGCTTCAGGAAGTCCGCCTTGAGCTTGCTCTCATCAAAATCCTGTCCGGGGACGATTCCAATTCGGGCAAATTTGGCAAGCTGGGGCGCGTCTGCTTCGTAGGGCGGATTGGTCTTCATAAGCTCGCACAGCAGCTTGAAATACGACACCGCGTCCATGCGATTGACCTGCTCGCGGACCGCGGTCTTCATGTCGACCGACGGATCGACTTTTCCCGCAGGTGGCGTGTACGGCTTGCCGTAAGCACTGAGCGGTACGAGTTTGCACTCATCCTGCAGCTTGTGGACGGCGGCGTAATCCTCCGGCGTGCCGGTGCAATAGATGCGGCCAAGCAGCCACACGATACTGGTGGGCGATTTGCACTCCTTCACGCCGGCCGGCAGCGTGCCCTTCCACCCGGGTCCGGTGATCGCGTAAGTCTGCGCCCCCGTGCCGGTGGTGCGTTTTCCTGGGACTTGAAACACGGTCGTCCAGCCGTCCAGCATTGGCATCAGGAAATAGCGCCCCTTCATGTCCGGGATGCTGAGGACCCACGGTTCTTTCCCGACGTCGACGAAGGAGGTTGTGTAGAGAGTGTCCGCATTCGGCGCGGTGACATCCCTGAACGAAGCGTCTGGATATTGGCGCAGCTTGATAAGATGACCCATCGGTCCCCGTGTTCCGACCGGTTCAGCAACATTGGTCATGACCCGGCGAGTCATCTCGATCGTCACCAACGGATAGCCGAAAATGTAGGCGTCGCTCGCGAGCCAGAAATCCTCCAGGGCTTGACCCACTCCCAGGAAAGAATCCTGGGCAAGGACCGACCGTGTGGCGGCCGCGCCTGCCAGCAGCCCCATTCCACCAAACGCAAGGGATCGGCGGGTGATATTCATCGCTATCTCCTTCCTGAAACGAATACAAATGACGGCTAGTGCTTTCAGATGTGACGCTCATGCCCTGTGGGGCGAGGCGGTCAGGATGAATTGCTGGCGGCAGCTACGATGCCGCCAGTCAGCGCAGCTCAATAGCAAGGCGGATAAGGATAATATCCGCACCGGGGCGCGTAGTATGGATAGGCAGCTCCGGCCACTGCGGCCGCTCCCGCAAAGGCCGCACCTCGGTAGAAAGCACCGCGCCAGGCCGTTCGGCGGGCGACGCCCGCAAAGGACAGCGGAGTGAAGGGGCGGCCGATGATGTCGATAAAAACTGATGCCGGCCCATCAGCTCCCACAAGATCGCCTTCGAGAATATCGACATCGAAAGTCAGCTTGTCGTCCTCGAGCTTGGGCGATTTCAGTACGACGACGGCGTCGATCACCGACGATCCGTCTTTCTTGAAACCGGAAACCGTAGCGTTTGGAGGATCTTTGGCGAAGTTGTCGCTGCCGTTGCCCCAATCCTCAACAATTCGCGTCGTGAGATCGTGACCGGCCGCCCGTACAGGTCGATCGGCAAACACGATGGCATTCGGCGAAATTCCCGTCAGCACAAGCTTGCCGTCCTTCAAGCTCGCACCGCGCGAATTGAGGACGAAGAGGGATGGCACGACTTCCGGCTTTGCCTGGCCGATGGATTTCTCAAGCGGAATATGCGGCTTACGTTCGGGGGCCGTTTGAGCAGAAAGTCCTTGGGGGCAGATCAGCAATCCGCCGACGCAAAATGCGATTAAAGCAGCACGAAGTGTCACGGCAATTTTCTCCTTGGAAAGAGGACTCTTTTCCTTTCGGCCGGCTCCTATGGCTTTCAAAAATCGTCTGGCGCATCTTCTTCTGCGCATTCTAGAAAGTGGCTCCGCAGCAGCCGGGCAATTGGCAAGCAGCTTCCAATGTGGCAAGCAGCTTCGCTGAGCATTTCGCGCCAATTCAGATCGCAAGTCTTGCCATTTCGCGCCAATCGGCCGGATCAGTTCAGCAGTCAATCGGACAAATTCTTCCGCGATTGGCGTGCCGCTCCTGCTTACGCGCAAGTTGCTGCTGTCTGTAGACAACGGGTTGAACTTTCATCAAACGCACGAAACTGCGGCTGAAGCTGCTTGCATTCGTATAGCCGAGAAATCTTGCGATATCGGACAGGCGCATGCTTGAGTCCACGAGCAAGCGGCACGCGATAGTCAGGCGAACTTCCGCAAGCATTGCGCTGTGGCTTGTGCCCATGCGACCGAGATGACGCTGCAAGGTGCGCGTGCTGATTTTGCAGGCGCGAGCTGTGCCATCGAGAGTTGCGTCACCGTGTCGCAGCGACGCGATAATGGCCGCGCGGACCGCCCGAGATGAAGGCAAACGGACAGCTCTCATCGGTTTGTGTGAGGCGTGAAGCCCACGGTCCCTCTGAAGAGAACCGATGCTTTGAGGCTACGCGCATTCTCAGGACCAATCTGGCCACCAGCCGCCAAAATGTTCGTCAAGTGGAATTATTTGTTGCTCGCCATGCCTGCACGACCTGACAATCGATAAGGCAAGACAGTTGCAAGCCTGCTAGTCTGCTACCGCGGCAGACTTCTTGGGCAGGTAGTGATGACCGTTATTCCATTGACCCGTTGCCAATTTCTAATGCCATTTGCTGAAATTCATTCAGAGATCGGCGGACCCACCGCGGCGCTTCTCGCCAAATTCCGGCTTCCTACGTCTTTGGAGGAAAAAGCGGATCATTACGTGCCGCTGCTGCCGGCCGTTCGCTTTGCGGCGGCCGCCCAGGAAAAGCAGGGGCTGTCGGAGATCGCCTTTCGCGCAGCCCAGAGGCTCTCATTCGATCATCTAAGCGATGCCATGCGAGTTCGAATCCGGCATTCGCCAACTCTGTTGGTTGCTCTTCAGCAGATGTGCAAGTGGGCGCCGGTCGAAGATACAAATCTGCGTCTATGGCTGGAGCCGTACGACGAAAGCGTGAAAATTTGCAGCAAGCTCATTGGAACGGAAGGTATTTCCCATCTTGAGGTGTCCCAATGGCTTCAGAACATATTCGTCCTGCACATCGTCCGTCAGTTCGCGGGCGCGTGCTGGACTCCCAGAGTGATCGCGTTTGAAGCTGATTATATGCCGAGCAGAGAAGTTCAATCGCATTGGCCGGATACACGCTTCATGTCCGGTCAGAAAGCCTCATGGATCGAAGTGCCGCTGCAGTTCTTGAGCTATCCCAATCGCGCAGTTGTTGTCCGGTCTCATTTGCCCGAGACAGAGCGGCAGCCTTTCGGCGGCGACGTCGTCGGCATTCTCAAGTTGACTTTACCATCGTATCTTGACGAGGGAGGCCCGGCGATAGTGCAGGCTGCTGAGATGGTTGGACTGAGCGTCAGGAGTCTGCAGAGGAAGCTCGCGCTGGCCGGGCTGACATACTCGGGCCTGCTTGAGCAGGTCCGCTTCAACAATGCGATGCAGCTTCTAAGCGATACTGAGAACAAGATCATCGACGTAGCATTTTCATCGGGATATGCAGACCCTGCCCACTTTGCTCGCGCTTTCCGACGGATTTCCGGATTCACCCCGCGACAGTTTCGGGAAAGGTCGAGGAGCGGACGGGCGGAGATCGACCTTCGCGCCTCCCAACTTGATGATCATCGTCTCTAGAGAAGATTTACGCCTTGGATGCTCCTCGATGTAGCGGCGTAAAATTTTCGGCTTTCCGGCTGATGTTGAAAGCTGGACTGCACGCGACATTGATCCTCTCCGCTGGGACAGCCTTTGGCGCAAATGATGATGACGGCGCTATCAGCGCATCGATACCGGCGGTCTATCTTGATCTGAGGACAAGCTACGCGCAGGTGCCGGCAGGATCGCTCGCATTTGGCTTTGGACATCCAACTCTATTCGATGCGTTGCGAAGGCTCGCAACACCGAACCGCGCGGCGTTTCCGACCGGCCTGCCAGCAGCAAAATCGCTCAACGTGGATTTTCCGTTGACGGTCGATGTCACCGACAGTGTCTCGCTATACGGAGGCGTCTCCGGCAGTTCGACGGAGTTCGGAGGCAGCGGGTGGTCGTCCTTTCAAGCCACAAGCTGGAACGTCGGCTTCCAGGCGGATCTCTACCAGCAGAACGGCGGGACCTTTCCGACCGTGACGCTGCAATCGACGATCACACAATCGATCCCCAATGGTCCGCTGGCCACAACCTCCTTCAACAACATTCTCGAATTCGACTATGCACTTGATTCCGATGAGACCAAAGGCTTCCTCGCCGGTTTCCAGGACACGCGCACTGACGTCGGCACGACGCTCGTGAAGATCAACCCGAACACGATCGCCTATGTCGGCGGCTACTATCAATGGTCCAATAATTGGAAATTCACTGGCCGTGTGGGCGTGCAGTCCTTCGAAGGGGCGCAGCTTCTAACACTTGCGCCCATTCAGCCGTTCACGCAACCGATCATGCGGCTCGATCTCGATCGCATGGACGATAACGACAATCGGCTGTTTGGCATCACCGCCGAAATCATGTGGGTGCCCAAGCCCGCCTATCAACTGACGGTCAGGACGCCCCTGTACGCAGTCCGTAATTAGCCGGCGCTGCTGGCGCGAGCCGACAAGGACCAAAAAATATCCTATGTCTGCTTTCGACGCCAATGTCCGCGCGGTCTTCCTGTGCCAACGCTACCAGCTGCCGGTCGTGTTCGCGCAAAGCTGGCCGGATCGTCCTGCGGCAATTCTCAGCGCTCCCGCAATGACAGGATGATTTTGCCATCACCATCATGAGTTGGACGGAACAATCCATGATCCGGATCAGTTCGGATCGCGATAACGGTGGGAGCCGAGCCTGGCTCGGGCAGCCGACGTGATTACGGCTGGAACTGTTGTTCGGCTTTGGGCCGGGTCGTATGCGCCCATTTTGGCATCTATGCGTCTTATCTGCTTGCAGGGCAAACTCGGAAATGCCGGTTGTCCGATCTGCGGCCGGCTGGGATAAGCTGTCATCGTTCACACGGAAAGGTGCGCATTGGTCTCTGCAAGCGAACTGGAGGCTGCTCTGGATTTTCTCCGGGCTCGGGCTGCCGGATCTGCCGAAGGCATTTTTGGTCCGGACTCGATGACCTGGAGGATCGATAGAGAAGCGGTCATCTTTTTGGGCGCCGGTCGTGCCTTGCTCCTTCAACTGGCGCATCCCTGGATCGCGGCCGCTGTGGCGGAGCACTCGCGGACCTTTGCGGATCCGATCGGTCGTTTTCATCGAACCTTTGACGTTATGTTTACGATGGTGTTCGGCTCGCTCGATACGGCTCTTGCTGCTGCCCGGCATCTCCACCGCCGCCATGCCACGATCGTCGGCCGCTTGCCCGAAGCGATCGGTCCCTTCGAGCGTGGCTCACCCTATCGCGCCAATGAGGTGGCGGCGTTGCTGTGGGTTCACGCGACCCTCGTCGAGACCGCTCTCATGGTGCACGACATGATCTTGCCTCCGCTCTCGGTTGAAGAGCGCGAGCGATATTGGGCCGAAAGCCGGCTCTTTGGGGCGTTGTTCGGGCTGAAGCCGACTGACTTGCCTGCGGATTGGCAATCATTTGTCGCCTACAACCGGGCCATGATGCAATCGGACACATTGTCGGTTACCGACACCGCCCGCCACGTGGCTGGACAGATCTTCGCCGGCGGTCGTCCATGGTTGCGCGTACCGCGATGGTATCAAGCCCTAAGCGCCGAGCTGCTGCCTGACCGCATTCGCATGGGCTTCGGATTTGCGTTTGACGAACGGGACAGGAAAGCCGCGGAACGTGCGCTCGCACGCATCCGACGCGTATACTCGGCAATACCAACCCGGCTTCGCTACGTCGGCCCTTACCACGAAGCTCAAGCGCGACTAAAAGGAAGACCCCGGCTCGACTGGACAACCCGCTGCCTTAACAGGGTTTGGATCGGACGGCCTCAGCTAGGTGATCGCCGGAACATTTGAAGCTCCCGTGCTCTCTGTCCCGTGTATGAACGCTTGTATCTCCAGCGTAAGACGGAGGATTCCTGGCTTCCTGAGAGGGACAGCGTAGCCCGGATTGCGCTTCGCTCCATCCGGGTTACGGGCTGCTATCCCTTCTGCGTGTAGAGCAGCGGCACCGCGGAATCCACGACCACCTCGACAAGACTCGTGCCGTCATGTGTAAGCCCACGCTTCAGCGCGCTTGGAAGCTCGGCGGCCTTCGTCACGCGTACGGCGTGGCAGCCCATGCCTTCTGCGATCTTGACGAAATCGATATCTGGCAATTCCAGCCCCGGCACGTTGCGCACCTGCATCACCTGGCTGAACGAGCGCATCGCGCCGTAGCCTGAATTGTTGATCACCAACACCGTCATCGGCAGCTTGCGCTGCGCGGCGGTCCACAGCGCCTGGATCGAATACATCGCCGAGCCGTCGCCGATCACGCAGACGATGCGACAACCGGTGCGGCCGAGCGCCATGCCGACCGCCGCCGGCAGGCTGTAGCCGAGGCCGCCGCTCGCCATGGTGTAGAAACTGTCCTGCCCGCGCATCGGCATGAACTTCTGCATCGCCAGGCGATGCGAGGGAGCCTCTTCCACCAGCACGTCATGCGGCCCCATCGCGGCGACAAGCGAATGCATCAGGAACTCGGCGGGAATCGGATCGCCGGGTGCGGGCACAGGCGACAGCGCGCGGCCCGCGGGCACGGCTCGCCTGGTTTCGGGCAACAGTTCGAGCAGTGTCGCAAGCGACGGCTTCATCGTGCCGATGATGCTGTTGCCGACTGGCGTGAACGACGCAGCGTTTGGATCGTCGGTGATCTGGAACAGCGCAGTTGCGCCATCGAAGATCGAAGCGTGGCCCTCGACATGGAAGGTGAACACCGGCGCGCCGATCACGACGACCAAGTCGTGCCCGCGCAGCGCCTCCGAGAGCTGCCCCGGGGAAGCGTGGAGGAAGCCGGCGAATTGCGGATGCCGCTCGGGGAATGAGCAGCGGGCCGAGAACGGGCTCGCCCACACCAAGGCTTTCGTCTTTTCCGCGACCTCAATCATGAGATCGACGGCCTGTGCGCGGTCGACGGCGGGGCCGACGACGAGGGCAGGGTGCTTGCTGTCGGCGAGCGCGGCGACCAGCGCCTTCATCGCCGCCGGATCGGGCCCGATCTCGCGACTGATCTGGCGCGCCTCGACCGGCTGCGTCGGCCGGTTCCAGTCGTCGACCGGCACCGAGACGAAGGTCGGCCCGCAGGGCGGCTGCATCGCGATGTAATAGGCGCGTGCTATCGCGCCGGGCACGTCCTCAGGCCGCGCCGGCTCGACCGCCCATTTCACATAAGGCTGCGGGAATTCGGTGGAGCGCTCGGCGTAGAGGAACGGCTGCAATGGCAGGATCGAGCGCGCCTGCTGGCCTGCGGTGATCACCAGCGGCGTCTGGTTGCGGTAGGCGTTGAAGACATTGCCGAGCGCGTGCCCGACGCCGGCCGCCGAATGCAGATTGACGAAGCCGGCGTTGCGCGTCGCCTGCGCATAGCCGTCGGCCATCCCGACGACAGAGGATTCCTGCAGTCCCAGCACATAGTCGATGTCATCGGGCCAGTCGCTCAGGAACGGCAATTCGGTCGAGCCGGGATTGCCGAACACCTTTTTGATGCCGAAGGCACGGAGCAGTCCGAACGTCGCGTCCTTGACCGTGACGGCTTTGCTGTTGGCGGCGGCGGGCTTGCGGGACGACATCAGGCGATTCTCCCCAGTTTATTTTTTCGTCATTGCGAGCCACCGGGTCGGCGCGTAGCGCCGCCCGATGACAGGCTCCGCGAAGCAATCCATCTCGCCGCTTGCGGAGACATGGATTGCTTCGTCGCTACGCTCCTCGCAATGACGGCCTAGGAGCGACCGCTAGTCAAGCCCTACCAGGTCGCCGTGCCCTTCATCGTCGGCTGCCCTTCAGCATTAGCCGTCCACAGGTCCAGGCCTTCGCCATTCTCATTGGCGTTGACCGAGAACTCGCTGCCCTCGAACAGGGGCTGCACGCCGCGATAGACGAACTTCTTCGGCGGCTGGCCGCCATGAAGCTTCGCCGCCAGCTCGATGATGAACGCGGCTTGCAGCGGCCCGTGGAAGATCAGGCCGGGATAGCCCTCCACCTTGGTGACGTAGTCGCGATCGTAATGGATGCGATGGCCGTTGAAGGTCAGCGCCGAATAGCGAAACAGCAGCACCGGATCGGCCATGTGGCTCTCGCGGTGCTTTGCAATCGGCGGCGGGGGCGGAGCCTTCGCCGATGTGGCCGCTGGCGTGCTCGTCATCTCGCGATAGACGATATCCTGCCGCTCGCGGATCGCGAGCCCGCGCGGCGTCGTCACCTCGTGATGGACGGAGACGAAGCACAGCGTGCCGGTCGAGCCGCTCTTCAAGCTCACGTCGGAGATGCGCGAGACGCGCCTCGGCTCGTCGCCGACGCGCAGCGTGTCGAGGAATTCGAGCTCGCCGCCGGCCCACATCCGGCGCGGCAGCGGCACCGGCGGCAGGAAGCCGCCACGGGTCGGGTGGCCGTCGGGACCGAGCTGCGACATCGGAAACACCGGCTGCGCCAGGCACCAATGCACCGTGAACGGCGCGGCATCGCCCACCTTGGGCTCGCCGATCTCCTGGATCAGCGTCGCGCGCAGGCCCTTGACGAGCTGCGCCGTGACGGTGTCGGAGGCTTCACTGGTGCGGCCGATCCATTGCCTGAGATGATCGAGGTCGAGTTGTTCGCTCATGATGATTTGGCCCGGGCAGGAGAGGACTTTGCGGCGCTGGTCTGCTCGCCGATCGCCGGCACCGCGCCGTAGTGGCGCGGTTCGCCGACGACAATCGCAGCCGGTGCCGGATAGGCGACGCGGCCGTTCGGCGTCTCGACCTCGATCCGGCGCAGATGCGGATGATGGGCGAGGTCGTCCATGGTGTTGACCTCGGCGAAAGCGATGTCGGCATCGGCCAATTTCTGCAGCAGCTCATCGCGCGTCAGCTTCGCGAAGGCATCGCCGACGGTCTGGTCGGTCAGCGCGCGGTTGCGCACCCGCTCGACCATGTTGGCGAAGCGCGGATCCTTCGGTAGCTCCGGCTGGCCCAGCACTTCGGCGCACAGCTTCTTCCATTCACGTTCGCTCTGGATCGAGATCAGGATCTCCTTGCCGTCCCTGGAGCGGAACACGCCGTAGGGCGCGATCGAGGGGTGGGCGAGGCCCATGCGCTTCGGCGGCTTGCCGTCCTCGGCATTGAGCAGCGGCACCGTCAGCCAGTCCGCCATCACGTCGAACATGGAGATGCGGATGTCGGCCCCCTTGCCGGTGCGCCCGCGCGCGATCAGCGCTTCCAGGATCGCCGCATGCGCGGTCGCGCCGGTCGCAACGTCCACGATCGACATACCGACGCGCGAGGCGCCCTCCGGTCCGCCGGTGATCGAGGCGAGTCCACTCTCGGCCTGGATCAGGAGATCATAGGCCTTGCGATTGGCATACGGCCCTTCATCGCCATAGCCCGTGATGGTGCAGC
Source organism: Bradyrhizobium sp. Ses1 (assembly GCF_059512365.1). Classification (NCBI taxonomy): domain Bacteria; kingdom Pseudomonadati; phylum Pseudomonadota; class Alphaproteobacteria; order Hyphomicrobiales; family Nitrobacteraceae; genus Bradyrhizobium; species Bradyrhizobium sp. Ses1. Next base: position 4,219 of record NZ_JCAMOQ010000016.1, on the reverse strand, counting down.
AGATCAGCTTCGGATAATCCTTGCGCAGCCGCGCAAGCGAGAAGCCGAGCTTGTCCATCGAGCCCGGCTTCAAATTCTGCAACAGCACGTCGGCGCCCGCGATGAGCTCTTCCAGCGCGCTGCGGCCTTCCTTGGTCGCCAGATCGACCACGACCGAATCCTTCCCGCGGTTCAGCCAGACGAAATAGCTGCTCTGGCCCTTGGCGGCGGCGTCATAGCCGCGGGCGAAATCGCCCTCGGGCCGTTCGATCTTGATCACATGCGCGCCGGCATCGGCCAGGCGCGACGAGCAGAACGGCGCAGCCACCGCCTGCTCCACGGCGATGACGGTCAGTCCCTCGAGCGGCAGCATGCGTCTCACCTCAGTAGGAGCGGGGCATGCCGAGCACATGCTCGGCGACGAAGGACAGGATCAGATTGGTCGAGATCGGCGCCACCTGGTAGAGCCGCGTCTCGCGGAACTTGCGCTCGACGTCGTATTCCTCGGCAAAGCCGAAGCCGCCATGGGTCTGCACGCAGGCATTCGCCGCTTCCCAGGACGCATCCGCCGCCAACATCTTCGCCATGTTGGCTTCCGCACCGCAATCGAGCCCGGCTTCGTACTTGCGGGTGGCTTCCTTCACCATCAACTCGGCCGCACGCATCGAGGCATAGGCTTTTGCGATCGGGAACTGGATGCCTTGATTCTGGCCGATCGGCCGGCCGAACACGGCGCGCTCCTTGGCGTAGTTGGTCGCCTTGGCGATGAACCATTTGGCATCGCCGATGCATTCGGCCGCGATCAGGATGCGCTCGGCATTCATGCCGGAGAGGATGTAGCGGAAACCCTTGCCCTCGTCGCCGATCAGGTTTTCCGCCGGCACCCGCATGTCCGTGAAGAACACCTCTGTCGTCGCGTGGTTCATCATGGTCCGGATCGGGCGGATCTCCAGCCCCTTGCCCTTGACCTCGCGCATGTCGACGATGAACACCGACAGCCCGTCGGTCCGCTTCTTCGCCTGCTCCTTCGGCGTGGTGCGCGCGAGCAGGATCATCAGGTCGGAATGCTCGGCGCGGCTGGTCCAGATCTTCTGGCCGTTGACGACGTAGTGGTCGCCGTCCTTGCGCGCAAACGTCTTCAGCGACGACGTATCGGTGCCGCTGGTCGGCTCGGTCACGCCAAAGGCCTGCAACCGCAATTCGCCGCTCGCGACCTTCGGCAGATACTTCGCCTTCTGCTCGGCATTGCCGTGCCGCAACACCGTGCCCATCGTGTACATCTGCGCGTGGCAGCCGCCGCCATTGCAGCCGGCACGCTGGATCTCCTCCAGGATCGCCGCCGCCGCGGACAGCTTCAGCCCCGCGCCGCCATATTCCTCGGGGATCAGCACCGAGAGATAGCCGGCTTCGGTCAACGCATCGACGAATTCTTTCGGATAGGCCATCTGTCGATCGAGCTTGCGCCAGTATTCACCGGGAAACTGTGCGCAGAGTTTTGCCACCGCATCGCGGATGTCGGAATAGTCGTCATGGTGTTCTTGTGCGGTCATCGGAAATCACCGGCGCGTTCGTTTAAGGGATGGCGGATCTGAAAGGCGCGGCGGACCATTGTGGCGCCGGAGTAAACTCCCTATGCTGTTTTGTTATAGCGTATGAAGTAGCATTCCAAGATTGGCAAGCATGGATTTCCGCCAGCTTAGGACGTTTACCTGCGTCGCGGAACTCGGGAGCCTGAGCAAGGCCTCCGACACGCTGCGCATAGCTCAGCCGGCGCTGAGCCGGCAGATCAAGCTGCTCGAGCACGAGCTGCGCACGGAGCTGTTTACGCGGAACGGCCGCGGCATGGTGCTGACCGATGCCGGTCGCCTCTTGCTCGCGCGCACCTCCGGCATCGTCCGCCAGGTCGACCAGATCCGCGACGACATCCAGTCCGCGCAGGGCCCGCCGTCCGGCCGCGTGGTGCTCGGCCTGGTGCCGACGGTGAGCTGCGTGCTCTCGGCGCGCTTCGCCCGCCGCTGCGTGGAGAATTTCCCCGGCATCTCGCTGCGCATCGTCGAGAGCTATAGCGGCCACCTGATCGAATGGCTGCACCGCGGCGAGATGGATATTTCGATCATCTACGGCCGCACCGCGGACCTGCATCTGGCGGCGCAGCCGCTCGGCCGCGACCAGATCATAGCCGTCGGCCCTCGCGGCTGCGGCTTGTCGCGCAAGAAGCAGGTCGAGATCGGCTGGCTCTTGCGCCAGCGCCTGGTACTGCCCAGTCATTCGCATGGACTCCGTGCCCTGATCGAGCACGCCGCGGCGCTCAAGAAGATCAAGCTCGACGTCCAGCTCGAGGCGGATTCGTTCCGCGTGCTCACCAGCCTGGTCGAGGAGGGGCTCGGCTTTGCGCTGTTGCCGCCATCCTCGGTACGGAGCGAAGTCGCCGACGGCCGGCTGGAAACCGCGGCGATCGCAAAGCCGCTGTCGCGCGAGCTGATCATTGCCTCTCCGATCGATCGTCCCACCTCGATCGCGACCACCGCCGTCACCACGCTGTTGCGCGAGGAGGTCGCCGCCTGCCGCAAGGAAGGCCTCTGGGACATCAAGCTGGCGTAAGCCGTTGCGGCGCGCCAACAGAAGACTTAAGGGAAGCTCGCGCAGCCTTCCCTTCGCATCTGGTGCAGGCTGTCATGCCAGGTTTTTATATCTCCGTCATTGCGAGCGAAGCGAAGCAATCCATTTCACCACTTGCGGAGGCATGGATTGCTTCGTCGCTTCGCTCCTCGCAATGACGATCACCCCGGAATCCGCACCGGCAGCGTCTCATATCCCTTGATGAAGCTGGAATAGATCCGCCGGGGCTCGCCGACCACCTCGATACGGTCGAACCGTTTCAGCATCTCCTGCCAGATGATCTTCAATTGCAACTCGGCGAGCCGCATGCCGACGCAGCGGTGGATGCCGAAGCCGAACGACAGATGCGTGCGCGGCCGCGGTCGGTCGATGATGAACTCGTTGGGGCGGTCGATCACCTCTTCGTCGCGGTTGCCCGAGACATACCACATCACGACGCGGTCGCCCTTTTTGATCGTCTTGCCGCCGAGCTCGGTATCTTCAAGAGCGGTACGCCGCATATGGGCGAGCGGGGTCTGCCAGCGGATCACTTCCGGCACCATCGAGTCGATCAATTCAGGGTTTTGCCTGAGCTTCTCGTACTGCTCTGGGTTTTCGTTCAGCGCCAGCACCGAGCCGGTCATGGTGTTGCGCGTGGTGTCGTTGCCGCCGACGATCAGCAGGATGAGGTTGCCCATGAGGTTGTCGCGGTCCATGTGCCGCGTCGCATCGCTATGCGCCATCATCGACAACAGATCGTTGCGCGGCGGCGCGTTGACGCGCTCGTTCCAGAGCTTGGCGAAATAGGCGTAGCATTCGTCCATTTCCTTCCGCCGCTGCTCCGGCGAGTCGACGATGCCGCTCTTGGGCAGAGCGGTAGCGACGTCGGACCAGCGCGTCAGCTTGCGCCGTTCCTCCCAGGGGAAGTCGAACAGCGTCGCCAGCATCTGCGTGGTCAATTCGATCGAGACCCTTTCGACAAAGTTGAAGGTCTCGTTGCGCGGCAGGCCGTCCAGCACCCGTTGCGACCGCTCGCGGATCAGCTTGGCAAGTTCGTCCAGATGCGTCGGCGTGAACATCGGCGACACCGTCTTGCGCTGCGCCGAGTGTTTCGGCTGGTCCATCGCGATGAAGCTCGGCCAGTCATAGCCGACCGGCATGTCGCGGATGCCGATGCCGCCAAGCGTCGCATCAGAGGAGAAGATGCCGTGGTTGGTGTCGACATGCATGATGTCGTTGTACTTCGTAACCGACCAATAGGGCTCGATCGGCGCGTTGGTGCAGTAATGCACCGGCTCTTCTTTGCGCAGCCGCTCGAACCACGGCTGCCACGTGTCGTTCTGGAACAGCCTTGGCGCGCCCGGGTGGAAATTCTTCAGCGGCGTCGAATAGGCCTCCTCGCGCGCCAGGCGCATCAGCTCGTTCCTGTCGACCCTGACCGAAGTCTGCACGTTCATGGTTATCAACTCCCAAAAGCGCTAGGTCGCGTGGACAGTTATGTTAGCCAGAGCAGAGTTGCGGCGATAGCGACGACAGCGAAGTAATTTCGTGCGGTTTTTTCGTAACGCGTAGCAACGCGCCTGAAACGCTTCAGTTTCGAGAAGCAGCATTCGATTAGATGACGCTCGGCATAGAGGGGTTT